>DASUTC010000128.1 GCA_036374795.1 Herpetosiphonaceae bacterium | reverse complement strand
ACTGTAGAGCAGGCTAGCGGCGCGGAGCGCGGCAGAGGCCAAGCGCGCCAGCGCAGCGTGGACAACGGCGTGCGTGAGCATCATCCATTCCTATCGATCGGTGAGCGGTGAGATCTGGCGTGTATTGTAGCGCACAAGCGTTGATTCTCGAAAAAAGAGCAAATCTGTTACTTGATCAAGCTCCAGCAACCCTGTACAGTACCTATGAGAGCGAAAGGTTTTGATGATGGCAACAGCATCTATTCAACTTTCAGATCAAGAGATGCAAGCATTGCGCGAGCTGGCAGAGCAGACGGGCAAGACCGAAGATGAGCTACTGCATGAAGCGATCTCAAGATTACTCGCGCAAGTACAACCTACCAACAGGATTGCGTTACTGCGGCAAGCACGTGGTATCTGGAAGGCTCGTACAGATCTCCCCGAAGTAAACACATTACGCACTGAATTTGAACGATTTTCATCCCAAGAGTAGCACATGACGATACAACTCCTCCTCGATACCGATGTATTGATCGATTACTTGCGTGCTCGTGCCGAAGCAGTGATGTACGTGGAGAGCCTGACGGAGCCGTTGCTGATGTCAGCCATTACGCTCGCCGAGTTGTATTCGGGTGTGCGTGAAGGGACGGAGAGAACACTATTAGATACATTTGTCGGTGCATTTGAGATACTTTCAGTCAGTGATGAGATTGCTGTGAAAGGAGGGCTCTATCGACGTGACTATGGCAAAAGTCACACTGTTGGCCTTGCCGACGCCTTGATTGCTGCCACAGCAGAGCACCACAATGCAACACTTGTAACCCTCAACCACAAACATTTTCCAATGCTTCTAAATGTCGTCGTACCATACCAGAAACAATAAAAATCATCTATAAACAAACAAGGACGCTCGCCTGAGCGTCCCTGCAATGAGCGGCCCGCACCCGCGCCGGGTGCCCTTTGGGCATGGCACCCGCCGCTCCGATCGCCGCCAAGGCGGAGGCCCGCCTGTGAACGTGGGGCAGGGCGGGTGCCCGCTGGGCGTGGGGTGCCCTTTGGGCGGCGATTGGGGTGAGGGTCTGCTCTATCTCGCCGTCCAGCCGAGATCGATGTTATGCGCCACGCCGGTGATTGCGCCTGCCCGATCCGAGGCCAGAAAAAGGGCCAGATCCGCGACCTCCGACGGCTCGATCAGCCGCTTGATCGCCGCCGGTTCGAGCATCACCTGCTCCACCACCTCCGATTCGGGAATGCCCCGCGAGCGCGCCTGCGCCGCGATCTGCCCCTCGACCAGCGGCGTGCGCACGTAGGCCGGGCAGATCGCGTTGACCGTGATGCCGTGCGCCCCAACCTCCAGCGCGACCGTCTTGGTCAGGCCGAGGATGCCGTGCTTGGCGCTGATGTAGGCTGCCTTGAATGGGCTGGCGACCTGTCCATGCACGCTGGCGACGTTGATGATTCGGCCCCAGCCCTGCTGCTTCATGCCGGGCAGTAGATACTTGGTAAGCTGAAACGGCGCGGTCAGCAGCACCTGGATCATCCGGTTCCAGATCTCTTCGGGAAACTCGTCCACGGGCGCGATATGCTGAAAGCCCGCGTTGTTGACCAGAATATCCACCCGGCCCGTCACGCTCAGCGCCGCGTCTGCCAGTTGCCGCACCAGCGCCTGATCGGACAGATCGGCCTGCGCAAACACGCCGTCGATCGCGGCGGCAACCTGCTGCGCGTCGGGGTGGATGTCGTGGACGACGACCGTCGCGCCCTCGCGGGCGAACGTCTCGGCAATCGCCCGCCCGATCCCGCTGCCAGCGCCCGTCACCAGCGCGACTTTGCCCTGCAACATCATGATACGACTCCTTCCGAGCGATCGATCGTGCCGTAGCGCTCCCGCAGCTCAGGCTTGAGGATTTTACCGCTGGATGTGTGCGGCAGCTCAGGCAAGAAAAGCACCGACTTGGGCACCTTGTAGCGCGCCAGACGGCTGCGGCAGTGCTCGATCAGCTCCTCGGCGGTCAGCGACAGCCCCGCTCGCGTCACCACCAGCGCGCGCCCAACCTCGCCCCAGCGCTCGTCGTGTACGCCGATCACCGCGCACTCGGACACGGCGGGATGCTCATAGATCGCGCGCTCGACCTCGGTGGGATAGACATTCTCGCCGCCGGAGATGTACATGTCTTTCTTGCGATCCACGATGTAATAATAGCCCTCATCGTCGACGCGCACCAGATCGCCAGTGTGGAACCAGCCGTCAGTGATCGCCGCCGCCGTCGCCGCTGGATTCTTCCAGTAGCCCGCGCAGACCGTCGGGCCGCGCAGCCACAGCTCGCCGATCGCGCCCTGCGCCACGACGCGCCCCTCGTCGTCGACAACGCGCGCGTCGAGGTGGAAGATCGGTCGTCCGACCGAGCCAGCCTTGCGGATCGCGTCTTCGGGATTGAGCGTGAAGCAGTTGACCGATACCTCGGTCAGGCCGTAGCCCTGGCGGAAGGGGATGTCGCGCTGCTGGTACGCCTTGATCAGCGGGACGGGACAGGGAGCGCCGCCCGAAATAAAGAAGCGCACGCTGCCGAAATCGGTCTGCGCAAACGAAGGCGTGTCCAGGAGCATCTGAAACATCGTCGGCACCGCGAAGAAGATCGTCACGCGCTCCTGCTCGATCAGATCCAGACAGCGCTGCGGCGACCACTCGCGCATCAGCACCATTGCGCCGCCCGCGTGCAGCACTGGGATCGTCAGCACGTTGATCCCACCGGTATGGAACAGCGGCGTATGAATGATGCTCACGTCGTCGGCGTGAATGTCCCAGCCGACGTTGGTGTTGATCGAGTTCCAGACGATCACCCCGTGGGTCAGCACCGCGCCCTTGGGCCGCCCGGTCGTGCCCGACGTGTAGAGGATCAGATGCGGATCTTCGGGATCGACCTCCGCCGTGACCGGCCCGCACTCCGCGCGATCGAGCAGCTCATCGTAGCGCGGCCCGGTGCCGTCATCGCCAGCGCCCAGCCAGATCAGCGCGGCAGATGACGCCTGTGGCTGTAGCTCATCCACAACCGGCGCAAACTCAGGGTCGGCAATCAGAACGCGCGGCGCGCTATCGTCGAGCAGATAGGCCAGCTCCAGCGCGGTCAAGCGCCAGTTGAGCGGCACCAGGATCGCGCCGAGCTTGCCGGTGGCGAAGAGCGCATCCAGGTACTCGATCCGATTCTTGGACAGCACCGCCACCCGATCGCCTTTTTGCACGCCGCACTGATGGCGCAGCGCGTGAGCCAGACGATTCGCCCGCTCGTTGAGCTGACGGTAGGTATAGCGCAGGCCGGTCGCATCATCGACCAGCGCCAGCCGGTCGGGCGTCAGCAGCTCGCGCTTGCCGAGCCAATCGCCGATGTACATAGGATTCTCCCAGAGCAGCAGTGTGTTCTTTGTCTTCCTAATTGCAGAATCAAGGCACCCTGTCAGGAAAGCGTTCCCGCAATTCTGCATCAGGAAGGGAATTTTTTGGGACGCCCAGGCCGGGGTGCCCTTTGGGCCTGGCACCCGCCCCGGCCTGACGGCGCACTGGCGCAGGATCGCGGATCAGCCGCTCGTATTCTGGCACGCGGCAGTTACAGCCGAGTTTCAGGCGGCGCTACTGCGACAGCCAGGTATCGATCTGCGAGGCAACGCCGCTCTGCCAGCCCAGCTCAAGATGGTTGACCGCGCTGTTGACGACCTTCTGGCCGAGCGTGCCGATGCCCACGGTATCGCCGCAGCTCGCGGTAAAGACGACGCCGTCGCTGGGTCCGGTGTGCTCGTTGTGAATGTCGGGAATATCGTTCGCGCCGCCGCAGTAGAGATAGGTACGGACGCTGGTTGGTATGCCCTTCGAGCGGATCGTATTGACCAGCGAGCCCTGCGAGATCGCCTGATCAATGCCGGGACTGTACGAGACATAGCCCCAGCCGCCGTAGTAGGTCGTATACCAATCCTGCTCCGTCGTCGCGGGCGAGTACACGCCGTCCCAGCGGTAGAGCATCTGCTTCTGGCCGGGAAAGGAGTTGCCGCTGCCGGTGGTGTAGATGCTCAGCTCAGGATGGCTGTACCAGATGCCGTAGCAGACCAGATCGGTATGCGCCGCCGGAGCGTTGGCGGCCACGCCGCACTCAGGGTAGCTCCCGACCGAGGGCAGGATGCCGTGGCGGAAGGTGTAGTCGATGCCTTTGTTGGGGCCGCCTAGCAGGATCAGCCTGCGCACGCCGCCTCCGTAGGCCGAGCCGCCGGTTTTATACGCCGATGAGACGTACTGCCGCGACGCGAACGCGCCCTTGCTCCACGCGATTACGTCGACCTGGCTCGCGCCGGTCTTGGACTTGATCAGGTTAACCGCATCGTGGATCTGCTCGGCCCAGTAGTAGTTGTCGCCGTGCTTGTGCGGGAAGTTGATCGCGAAGACTTTGTAGCCGCGACTCGACAGGTATTGCATCAGCCCGGTCGATGGGCAGGTGAGCGCGCCGCAGTTGCCCAGGTTCGGCGCGGCCCAGGCGCGGTCGGCGTTATCGTTCGCGCCGTGGACCAGCAGCACCGGCGTGGGCCTGGTGCCGGTGTTCCAGCCGGGCGCGTGATACAGCAAAAACTGGCTTGAGTGCGGGCGGCCCGTGCCGAAGAAGGTTTTGCGCTGCCCATCCTGATCGTTCCGTCCGCTGGCGAGATACTGCTCCGCCTGGAAGAGCGCGCCGTTGTCCTTCCAGCGCTCGACCCTGGCCCAGCCGTAGCTGACCGTGGTAAAGGTCGCCTCCAACGTCACCGAGCCTGTGGCCTGCGTCGGCCAGGGCACGGTAAGCGCAATCGCCAGAATCAGCCAGATCACGACGTGGCGGACAGAGCGGAGGATGAGCGGGGGCTGCATATGAACCTCCTAAAACCGAACAAAGAACAACAGAACAAAGGAACAAAAGAACCGGGTGCCCTCTGGGCGCACAAGGGAACAAAGAACTAAGAACCAAGGAAAACCCAAAACCCCAAACTCAGAACTCAGAACTCGAAACGTTGAATTTGAAACTCGAAACCTGAAACTCGAAACTTGAAACTTGAAACTCCGTTACTCTCCCCAACGAATCGCCGTCGCGCTCCACGTGTAGCCGGTGCCAGCGCCCGCGAAGACCACCAGATCACCGTCGTGGAGCAGGCCGCGCTCCTGGGCCAGCTTGAGCGCAAGCGGCTGATCGACCGACTGGATATGGCCGTACTCGTCGAGGTAGATCGACTGATCCTCGTGCAGGCCGAGCGCATCAAGCAGCTCGCGGTGAAACGACGGCTTCATATGCGTGATCGCCAGAAACGCGATCTCGTCGCGGGTCGCGCCGCTCTTGGTCACGGCATCCTCGATCACCTGCACAAAGTTGGAGAGCGACACCAGCGCCAATCGATCGCGCATATCGTCGAGCTGAAGCACGTCCAGCCGGTGCAGATCCTCGGCGATCGTCGTGGGGCTGGGAGGATTGAGCGAGCCGCCGCCGGGCATCACCACGTTCTCGCTGAACGAGCCGTCGACCAGCACCGCCGACTCAAGCACCTGATTGCGCGCAAGGCCGCGCTGCAAGAGGATCGCCGAGCCGCCCGCGCCGAAGTTGTACATGAAGCGCGCCCGCTGGTTGGCGTAGCTCACCAGATCGTTTTCGCGCGCCGCCGCCACCAGCAGCACATTGCGCAGGTGCGGATCGGCGCGCATCTGGTCGCGGGCGACTTTCAGCGCGATCGGTGCTCCCGCGCACAGCGCGTAGATCTCGTAGGCGTAGGCCCGCGTCGCGCCGAGCAGGTGTTGGATCTTGGCCGCCGCCGACCAGACGAAGTAGTCTTTGTACTCGCTGCCGTGGTAGATGATCAGATCGATCGCGGTCGGATCGACCTGCGCGCTGGCAAGCGCCTGCCGCGCCGCGCGGGCCGCCATCTGCGAGGGCTGATCGTCGGAGCCTGCGATGTGCTTGCGCCGAATGCCGAGCTTCTCGCTGACAACCTGTTCGGGAATGTTGGATTGCCGCGCGATCTCGGCGGCGGTTTCGATCTGCTCTGGGAGATACACGCCTACTGCGGCGATCCCGATCGGCTCGAATGCAAGCACTGAACGCTCCTCTATTTGGTATGTGGATCGGCCTCGGCGTTGCGCGGCGTGAGCGAGCGGCGCAGATGCGCGATTGTGCGGCGGCTGGATCGTCCGCGCAGCCGGTTGAACGCGCCGACGATGCCCGCCGGGAAGAACAGCACCAGGCTGATATAGATCAGACCAAACAGCAGATCGGTGCGCAGCCAGGTCGGCAGCAGCGTGTGCAGCAGGCCGCTCTCAAGCCACTGCTCCAGCAGCCGGATCGTCGCCGCGCCGATCATCGGCCCCGCCAGCGTGCCGATCCCGCCGATGATCGTCATCAGCAGCGCCTGGATCGTCATGTTGACGCTCAGCAGCTCGAAGGTCGCGCTCTTGTCGTAGAGCACCAGCATCATCCCGGCCAGCCCCGCGATCGTCGCCGAGAGCATCGTCGCCAGCAGCTTATAGACGAAGGTGTTATAGCCCAGCGCCAGCGCCCGCCGCTCGTTCTCGCGGATCGCCACAAAGACTCGTCCGGTGGGCGAGTTGACGATCCGCCGCGCGATGAAGTAGAGCGCGGCCATGAAGCAGAGCGCCAGAAAGTAAAAGCGCAGCCGAAAGGCGGTCGGATCGATCGCCGCAGGAACCTGCACGCCCTGCAAGCCTAGCTCGCCGCCGGTCAGCGGCTTGAGCTTGGGATCGTCCGCCCGGAACAGGATGAACGCAATCTCCGCCAGCGCCAGGGTGATCATCGAGAAATACACGCCGCTCAGCCGCAGCGAGAGCGCGCCGACGAACGCGCCCAGCGTCAGGCCCACGCCGATCACTGCCAGCACGACCAGCAGCATCGAGGGCGGCTGATCCTGGCGCAGCAGGATCGCGGTGGTGTACGCGCCGCCGCCGAGAAAGAGCGCGTGCCCGAACGAGATAATGCCGGTGTAGCCCATCAGCAGGTCGTAGCTCAGCGCGTAGACGGCCAGGATATAGATCTGGATCAGCACGCCCTGCCAGAAGCGGGTGGTGCCCTCGGAAAACGCAAAGGGCAGCCCGGCCAATCCCAGGAACACCAGCAGCGGCAGCAGCGGTTTCAGTCGCGCCATAGAAATCCCTCATTCAGCGGATAGCAGCCTCATGCCTGCGCTTCCAGAAACGTGAAGAACGCCGCGCGGAACGCCTCCGGCTGCTCGATGTGTGGCGAGTGGCCGCACTCCGACAGCACAACCTCCTGGTACCGCCCGCCGCGCGCCGCAAACCGATCGAGCACCGCGCGGGTCTGGCCGACCATCGGCTGCGGCGGGAAGACCTCGACGCCCGGCCAGCCTGGGATCACGCCAAGCTGCCCCAGCATTCCGACATCGGACATCGAGGTGTCGGAGACGATCTGGTCGGAGTCGCCGCGAATCCAGAGCACCGGGATCGACGCCGGGATCGACGCAAAGGCCGCGAGGTTGCAGTGCTTGGGCGAGAGCGCGTTGTTGATGCCGGTCACGCCCGGCGCGATACCCGGCCACGTGCTGACGGGCACGACATCGCCCGGATAATGGTGATCGCCGCAGGCGATCAGCAGCAACTCGTCGAGAAATACCTCTTCGCGGGGCGAGCGGAACGGCGACTTCCAGTAGAGCGCGTTCATCACGTTGCGCGGCGAGAACGGACTCTCTGCGCTGCGGTCGCGGGTGCAGACCCGCCGCACGAACTCGGCGTTGGTCATGCCCGCGCCGCTCCCGGCAAAATTCGGCGCGGTCGGCGTGCCCTCCAGGTCGCGCGTGCCGCCGAAGCCGTAGGGCGAGCCAGGCGCGATCAGCGTGATCGACGCGACGGCCTCAGGATGATCGATCGCGTACTGCATCGTGACGCACCCGCCCAGCGACCACCCCACGAGATGCGGGCGGTCCAGCTCAAGCGCCTCCACCAGCGCGTAGAGATCGTCGCTGAAATCGCGCATGCCGCGCGTCGCATCCACGGGCGCGGCCTCCGACCGCCCGTAGCCGCGCATATCCAGCGCAATCGCGCGGAACTGCGGCGGCAGCGAGACAAGCAGATCCTCCCAGAAGCGCGCCGCCGAGAGATTGCCATGCACGAAGATGATCGGCACGCCGTCCGCCGGCCCCCTGGTGATGATATGCGTCCGCAGCCGCGCGGTCTGCACGGTCGATGCCTCTAAGCCGTCAAGCAGTGGAGGATTCATAGTTATACCTCATGGAGAACAGGCAAATAAAGAACAAAGGGATTCCTGGCGCATCATTGTTCGTTATTTCTTCATTGCGTCTCTCTAGCTCTCTGTTCTTTGTTCTTACTCGTGACTCCCAAACATCCCTCCGGGCTTGAGCAGCAGCACCAGCGCCATTACCAGCACCGTGGAGGCCGAGGCGATGGCCGTCGGCCAGCCCGATTCGAGCACCAGATGATCGCTGAAGGTCCGCGACAGGCCGATCAGCAGCGCGCCGATCGCCGCGCCGCTGTAGCTGCCCAGCCCGCCGATCACCACGACGATGAACGCGAAGAGCTGGTATTCCAGGCCCATCTCAGGATAGACGCCGATGAACGAGGCCGCCGCCGCGCCGCCGAGCGCCGCGAGGCCAGCGCCAAGCGCGAAGACGCCGGTAAAGACTCGTCGCACGTTGATGCCGAGCGCCTCGACCATCGCGCTATCTTGCACGCCCGCCCGGATGATCATGCCGAGCCGCGACGAGCGCAGCAGCACCGCCACGGCAATCGCGATCGTCACGCCAAGCGCGATCAGAAACAGGCTGTAGGTCGGGAAGCGACGACCAAGCACCTCCAGGCTACCCTCCAGCAGCGGCGGCTTGATCGGCGCTTTGCTGTCGGAGCCCCAGGCGGGCACGCTCCGCACCAGCGCGTCGAAGACAAAGACCAGGCCGAGCGTCAGCAGCACTTGATAGATCGGGCGGGCGTAGAGCGGGCGGATCAGCACAATCTCCATCAGCGCGCCGATCCCGGCGCCCACCAGCGTCCCGGCGAGCAGGCCGATCAGGAAGCGCAGATCGCCGCTCGCCAGCGTGACGGGCCAGTGACCGGGATGGAGCGGATTGAGCCACTGGTTGCAGCTCCACGCCACGTACGCCCCGACCATGAAGAGCGAGCCGTGGGCGAAGTTGAGCACGTCCATCAGGCCGAAGATCAGCGACAGCCCCGCCGCGATCAAAAAGTAGAGCGCCGCCAGCGTCAGGCCGGGCAGAATAATGCCTGTCACCAGCTTGGGCAGCCCGGCGGGAGCCTTGAGCAGAATCAGCGCGAAGAGAACCAGCATCACCAGCGGGATCAGCCAGGCCGCGATCTGCTCGCGCCAGGCCCGTCCACGCAGCGAAATAGCCGACGATGTAGCCATATCCTCAAAGCTCCTCATCACCATTGCGCCGATCAGAGTATCTCAGGCCGCGCCGAGATAGGTATGCACCAGCGCCTGATCCTGCCGCAGCGCCGTCATCGTGCCCGAATGCACCGTCCGCCCGTCGTCGACGATAAAATAGCGCTCGCTGATCGCGCTCGCCATGCGAAAATTTTGCTCCACCAGCAGCACGGTCGTGTGGGCGCTCAGCTCTTTGATCGCGGTCATCATCTGCTCGATAATCACCGGCGCGAGGCCCTCGCTCGGCTCGTCGATCAGCAGCAGCCGGTTGGCCGGAACCAGCGCCCGCGCGATGGCAAGCATCTGCTGCTCGCCGCCGGAGAGCGTGCCGCCCTTCTGCTGGATGCGCTCCTGCAAGCGTGGAAAGAGCGCGAAGATCAGCTCGGAGCGACGCCGCAGATCGCCGCGCTGGCGCTCGGCCAGGTGCAGGTTTTCCTGCACCGTCAGATCGCGAAAGATCGCGCGATGCTCCGGCACGTAGCCGATGCCTAGCTGCGCGATCTGGAAGGTGCGCCGCCCGCTGATCCGCTCGCCGGCAAAGCGGATCTCGCCGCCGCGCGGCGGCGTCAGCCCCAGGATCGACTTGAGCGTCGTTGTCTTGCCCGCGCCGTTGCGCCCAAGCAGCGCTGTGATCGTATCCTGCTCGACCTGAAGCGTCACGCCGTCAAGGATGCGATACTGACCAATATACGTTTCGATCTGACTCACTTCGAGCAGCGGCGCCATCTTGACCTCATTCTCGTATTCGAGTTTCACGTTTCAAGTTCCGGCCCTCACCCCAATCGCCGCCCAAAGGGCACCCCACGCCCAGCGGGCACCCGCCCTGCCCCACGCTCAGGCGGGCTTCCGCCTTCGCGGCCTGCGGCACAGGAGCGGGGGAGGAATTAGTGCCCAGTTCTTGGTGTGCCGGGCGCCTATGCCGGGCGCCCTCTGGGCATGGCACCCGCATGGCACCCGGTTCTCGGTTCTCTTCTTGTTCCCTTGATCCTTTGTGCTCTCATCCCCCGGCTATCGGCGCTACTGCTGAATCACATCTTCGTACAGCTCTCCCAGATACGCCTGCTGCACGCGCTGGTCGGCGGCGATCTCGCGGGGCGTGCCCTCGGCCAGCACCCCGCCCTGATGCATCACCGTGATCCGGTCGGAGACGGCCATCACCACATCCATACGATGCTCCACCAGGATGATCGTCCGCTCACCCTGCTGGCGCACCTGCCGGATGATCGCCATCAGCTCCGGCACCTGCTCCGCCGCCATGCCCGCCGTCGGCTCGTCCAGCAGCAGCAGATCAGGATCGCCCGCCAGCAGCAGCGCCAGCTCCAGCTTGCGCTTGTCGCCGTGAGATAGCGCGCTGGCAAGCAGACCCTCGCGGCCTTCCAGCCCCACCAGCGCGATCACCTCCTCGGCCCGATCCAGGTAGCGACGCAGGCTGCCGCTGTGCCGCCACAGCTTGAAGCTGTCGCTGCCGCGCGCCTGAGCCGCCAGCCGCACATTCTCAAGCACCGTCAGGCCGGGAAACAGGCTGGTGATCTGGTAGGCTCGCCCGATGCCTAGCTGCGCGACGCGGTGCAGCGGCACGCCCGTGATGTCGCGCTCCTTGAAGAAGATGCGCCCGCTGGATGGCCGGATCGCGCCGCTCATCATGTTGAAGAGCGTCGTCTTGCCCGCGCCGTTCGGCCCGATGATCGAGTGGAACGCGCCCTGCTCGATGCTCAGCGATGCCTCGCGGACCGCCTGTAGGCCGCCAAACCAACGAGAAACAGACTCGACGCGCATGATTGGCATAGGAGTATCCTAGAAGGCCGTGAGGCCGGGGTGTGGGGGCGTCCCCCACCATTATTTCTTAGCATTCGTTGCACGAAGCAAGAACAAAAGAACAAGCGAACAAGGGAACAATTGACAAGATAAACAACAGATAAGTCAAATATCAAAAGCGAATTTCAATCAACGCTATCAACATCGAATAATGCCATGATTCAGCTTGTGGAGAAGGAACAGAGAACAAGAACATACTTTTTGTTCTTTGTTCTCTGTTCTGTGTTCTCCTGCGTTTACTGCTTCACCTGAATCGGCGGCGCGGTGTCCTGCGCCGAGCGCTCCTCAAGCAGCTCGAAGAACTTGGCCTCAGGATCGTCGATCTTGACGAGCTTGACCATGTACATTGGCTGGAGCGCCTGATGATCTTCTTTGCGGAAGGTGTACGTGCCCTTCGGCCCGTCGAACGACATGCCCTCCATGACGCTGATCAGCTTGTCGGCGTTGGTATCGCCGCTGGTCTTTTCGAGCGCCTCGACGATGGCGATGCCTGCGGCCATGCCGCCAGCGGTAAAGAGATCCGGCGGCGCGTTGAACTGCTTCTTGTGCTCGGTGACGAGCCAGTCGTTGACGGGATTCTTGGGCAGCGTGTAGTGATAGGCGATCATCCCGACCGAGCCGGTGGCATCCTTGTAGACCGTCGGCAGCGTCACGTTATCGCCGAAGCCGGTCGCCAGCGTGAGCTTGTCGAGCACGCCCTGCTCGCGCATCTGCTGGAAGAGCCGGGGAAAGTTGCTGCCGGCCCAGGTGACGAACATCACCTTCGCGCCGTTCTCGTCGGCGGCGTCGAGCACTTTTTGCAGATAGGGCGTGAAATCCGTCGTGTCGGCGGGGATCAGCACGTCGTCGGCGACGAACTTGCCGCCGTTGCTCTCGATGATCGCGCGCCACGAGGCCGCCGAGCCTTTGCCGAAGTCGGTGTCGGGCGCGATCTGCACGAACTCTTTGCCGACGTTCTGCACCACATACGGGCCTGCGGTGAGCGCATCCTGAAGCGTATTGCGGCCTGTGCGAAAGACATACTTGTTGAAGTTCGCGCCGGTGATCTGCGGCCCTGCCGCCGGATCGATCACCGCGATCTTCTGATTCTCTTTCGCCACCTCGATCACCGCAAGCGCTGAGGTCGTCGAGGCGCAGCACTGCAAGATCTCAACGCCGTCCTTCTCGATCAGCTCGCGCGCAAGCTGGCGGGCTTTATCGGCGTTGTTCTCGTCGTCCTTGATCACCAGCTCGATCGGACGACCGGCGACGGTCATCGTGCCGTCGGTGGCGTACTGAAGGCCCAGCTTGAGCCCGTTGATCTCTTGCTGGCCGTAGAGCGAGAGCGCCTTCGACTGATCGGTGATCACGCCGATCTTGAGTGGCTTGCCGGAATCTGTAGCACCTGCGGGTGAGGCCGACGGGCTGGCCTCGGACGTGGCGGCGGGTGCCGCGCTGGCGGCGGATGTGGCGGCAGGCGCGACGCTGGCACCGCTGCTGGCGGTATCGGGCGGCGTAACCCCTGCACCGCTGCTGCATGCAGCCAGGAACATGGCTACCAGGCTGAACAGCGTACACCAGGAGACGAGTCGCTTCATCGCGTGGTCCTCCTATGACCTCGATAGGGCGGATGATATGGCTGAATCGTGATCCGCTGAGGGGCCGATGGAACCTCAGGTGTGGAGCATAGAGCAGGACAGTTACACCAGGGTTACAGGATGAGACGACGCGGTATAATGCAGGCTACAACCGTTTAGCGGCCTCCTGACGGGCCGAACCATCGCGCGTATGACAACACCTGAGCTGCTGGTTCAAACCCGGCTGATCCCGCCCCGCCCGCGCCGTCAGTGGTTGAACCGACCGCGACTGACGGCGCTGCTTCAGCGTATGAGCGACGTGCCGCTGACGCTGCTGATCGCGGGCACCGGCTACGGCAAGAGCACGACACTGGCCGGTTTTTTTGCCGCGCAGCGCTGGCCGCTTGGCTGGTACTCGCTCGGCGACGAAGATCGCGATCCGGTGCGCTTCCTGCGCCACGCGATCGGCGCGCTCCGGCTGTACGTGCCCGGCGTCGGCGAGCAGGTGCTCAACAGCCTGGCGACCGGCTGGAGCGCGGCGCTGGGCGAGCGGGCGATCGATATGCTCTGCAACGAACTGCTGGCGCTGCTGCCCGCCGATACGTTTCTGGTGCTGGACGACTACCAGCATGTTGACACCGCCCCACCGATCGGCGCGCTGGTCGAGCGTCTGCTGGCACATGCGCCGCCGCAGCTGCATCTGGTGATCGTGTCCCGGCGTCGTCCGCCGCTGGCCGGGCTTGCCGCCTGGCGGGCGCGTGGCCTGCTGCTTCAGATCGAGCAGGCTGATCTGGCTTTCACCGCCGACGAGGTGCAGGCGCTCTTCGCCGCGCATGGCCGCTCGATCGGTGCCGCAGAGGCCGATATGCTGGCCGCCCGCACGGAGGGCTGGGCCGTCGCACTGCAACTGCTTCAGCAGGACGTGGGCGAAGGCAGCATCAGCGCGCGGCTGCTGGAGCGCGCGTCGCCCTCGCTTCAGGCGCTCTTCGACTACCTGGCCGAAGAGGTCTTCAACGTGCAGCCGCCTGAGGTCCAGCGCTTTCTGCTGCAAACCTCGATCCTGCGCATCCTGCATCCGGCGCTCTGCGATGCGCTGCTTGAGCAGCGCGGCAGCGCGGCCTTTCTACGACGGCTCCACGGCGAGGAGCTGTTTCTGCTCTCGATCGGCGCGGAGCACTACCGCTACCACCAGCTCTTTCAAGATTTCCTCCACGAGCAGGCGCAGCGACAGAACGTGCCGCTGACCGAGCTACATCGTCGCGCCGCCGGATGGTATCGCCACGACGGCCAGGACGAGGAGGCGATCTACCACGAGCTGGCCGGGGGCGAGATCGCTGCCGCCGCCGCGCATCTGGCAGCCGTCGCCGAGAGCTGGACGCGCAGTGGACGGGCCGCGACGCTCAAAAGCTGGCTCGATCGGCTGCCGCCCGCGCTGCTCGACGACTCGCCCGCGCTGCTGTACGCTCAGGGCGAGGCCGCCCGCCTGCTCAGCCACTTCGACGACGCGCTGGTCTGGTATCGCCGCACCGAGGCCGCCTACGCGCTGCGCGGCGATCTGGTCGGACAGAGCCACGCGCTGCGCGGCCAGGCCCAGGTTTATCTCGACACGGTGCGGCCTGCCCCAGCCGAGCACCTGCTCAAGCGCGCGCTCAAGCTGCTGGGCCGCGCGCATCGGGCCGAGAGCGCGGCGCTGCTGCATCTCCTGGCCGAGAATACCACCAATCGCGGACGGGCCGGGCTGGCGGCGAAGCTGCTGGCCGCCGCCGAGCGGATGTGGCCCGCGGCCGTCACTGCGATCACGGCGGCGCGCGTCGAGCTGCGCACGGGCCAGATCGCGGCGGCGCATCGACGCTTGCAGGCCGAGCTGGATCATCTGCTTCAGGCCGCCGCAGGCCAGGCACCGGAGGCGCATCGCGAGCCGCTGCTGCTGCTCTCGCTGCTCGAATGCTGGCTGGGCGATCCCGTGGCGGCGCGCGCTCATGCCGAGGCCGGGCTGCGGCGCGGACGCACCATTAGCTCGCCGATCGTGGAGGCGGTGAGCGAGATCCGGCTGGGCCATAGCCTGCAACTGCTGGGCGACGACGAGGCCGCCGCCGAATGCTACCAGCGCGCGCTGCATCTGGCGGATGCGTTCGGGGTGGCTCGCACCAAGGCCGAGCCGCTGATGGGCCTGACGCTGCTGGCTGGCACGCGCGGCGATCTGGCCGGGGCGGAGGCCTACGCCCGCGAGGCGCTGACGATCGTGGAGCGCACGGGCGATGAGTGGATGGCCGCGCTGCTGTGGCTGGCCCTGGCAGTCTCGGAGATCACCGCCGGACACCAGCCTGCTACCCAGGCGCTCGACGAGGCCGAGGCTCGCTTCGGCGCAAGCAGCGATACCTACGGACTAACGGCAGTGCTGCTCTGGCGGTCGATCGCGCTGCTCCGTTCCGGCGCGACCAGGCAGGCCGCGCCGATCGTGCGGGCGCTGCTGCAACAGATCGCCGCCCACCACTACGAGGCACTGATCACCCATCCGACGCTGTTCACGCCCTGCGACCGGCAGATGCTACCGCCGCTGCTGCTGCTTGGGCTGGAGCTGCAGGAGGTGGCGACCACCGCGCGCCAGCTTCTCGCGCGCGCCTTTCCCGCGCTCAGCCCGCAGCTCGAAGGCCACCCAGGCTGCGGCGCGCTCTACCATCCCGGCGCGACGCTGCGGCTCCAGATGCTCGGACGCTTCCGCGCCTGGCGCGGCGGCGAGGAGATCACCGCATGGAACCGCGAGAAGGCGCGGCAGCTCCTCCAACTGCTGATCACCGAGCGCGGTCGGTGGCTTCAGCGCGATCAGATCATCGAGCTGCTCTGGCCCGACGTGGGGCTAAGCGCCGCAGAAGGCCAGTTCAAGGTCGCGCTCAACGCCCTGACAACCGCGCTTGAGCCGCATCGTCCACCGCACGCGCCCTCGTTCTACGTCAAGCGCAACGGCACCGCCTACCGCTTCGCGCCGCCCGCCGACGCCGTACGGCTCGACGTGGAGCGCTTCGAGACGCTTCTCGATCAGGCTGAGGGCGCTCAGGAGCCGCAGCAGCGCATCGCCTTGTATCGCGCTGCCCTTGCGCTCTACACCGGCGATTATCTGCCCGAAAGCGTCTATCAGGATTGGGTGACGGAGACACGCGAGCGGCTGCAACGGCGCTATCTGACCGCCGCGACCAGCCTGGCCGGGCTGCTGCTGGAGCCGGAGTCGCAGGAGGCGATCCGCTGGTGCGAGGCCGTTCTGGCCGCCGATCCGTGCTGGGAGGAGGCGTACCGGCTGCTGATGCGCGCCTACCTGCGCCAGGGCAATCGCCCCCAGGCGCTGCGGATCTATGAGCGCTGCGCCCGCCAACTGGAGGCAGAGCTAGGCATTCAGCCGCTGCCGACCACGACGGCGCTCTATGAGTCGATCAGGACTGGCGAGGTAGACCAGCTTGAATCAAGCAATGTCGGCAAACATTAAGCGTTACTATCAGCCAAACCCTCCGCCCTAAGCGGACAGCGCGGTCGCGCGACGCCGCAGGACCATGTAGAGCGCGGGCGGTCGCGCAAACAAGCCGTTCGGCAGCAGATGGATCGTATGCATGATCGTCTCTCCCTGGCGCAGCACCTCGAAGCGTTCGGGCGGGAATAGCGTATCAAGCTCCTCCGGCGCGAGCGCTCCGGGCGTGATCCCATGCGCGCGGACCCGCGCCAACCCTGGCGGCATGCCGTACTGCGCGGCAATCGCCTGGTAGTAGTCCATCGCCCGCAGCGGATACTCGATGAGGTAGGCGATGCCGACCGCGCCCATGAGGTGCTCGATCGTGCGCGCCACAGCCGGGCGATCGGACGAGCGAATCTGCTGAAGCACGCCGCGCATATACACGTGCGCATCGCCGATCTCCGCGTGCAGCGCCGCCGCCTGCTCCAGGTCGAGCGCGTCGAGCACCCGATACGCCACGTTCATCGGCGTTGTCTTGGAGCAGGCCAGCTCCAGCGCCGCAGCCGAGACATCGACGCCCCAGACCTGCGAGAAGTGCCGGGCGAAGAAGCGGGTCTGCGTTCCGTTACCGCAGCCTAGATCGACCAGCGGCAGCCGCGTATCGGCAAGATCGGCAAAGCGCACCAGATCGAGCGCCGCCGCCCGTCGCGGCTCGACATCCCACAACACCTCGTCGGGATCGCCGCTCAGCGAACGCCAGAAGCTATCCCAGGCTGTGCCATACGCGGAGTGCGGATCGGTCATCGCGCGGTCCTTCCGTAAAAGGTGTAATGCCGGTGGTGCTCCTAAGTATACAGCGTCGATGCGCAAGATTCTAGATTCGAGATACGATACAACGCCGATCGATCCAGGCCCAAGAGCGTGGCGCGCGCCAGGAGATGAGGCGTTTGGAGCGGCAAACGATGCTGCGCTTGACACCAGCGCTATAGTAAAGATGAGATAAAGCCTCACTCCACCCTTCTCCTGTCGCAGCCGAGGCACCAGCCTGCCAAGGTTCGGGGAAGGAGTGCTGAGCGCAGCGAATCGGGGTGAGGGTCGCTACACGACACGCTTAGTTCGAGCGCTGTAGAATACACGCGAGCATTGCATGAAACCAGCGCCCTTTGAGTATCACGCGCCAACCACCCGCGACGAAGCTCTGGCATTGCTGGCCGAGGGTGGCTTCGACGCTAAGGTTCTCGCCGGAGGCCAGAGCCTGGTGCCAGCGATGAATTTTCGTCTCGCCCGGCCTGCGCTCCTGATCGATGTGAATCGCATCGACGATCTCTCCGGCATTCGCCCCGCCGACGACGGCGGCGTGTCGATCGGCGCGCTGACTCGCCAGCGCGCGGTCGAGCGCAGCCCGCTGATCGCCGAGCGTCTGCCGCTGCTGGCCGAGGCCATGCCGCATATCGCCCACCCGCAGATCCGCAGCCGGGGCACGATCGGCGGCTCGCTGGCCCACGCCGATCCCGCCGCCGAGCTACCCGCGCTGTCGCTCGCGCTGGATGCCCGGCTGCGCCTGCAAAGCCAGCAGGCCGAGCGCTGGCTCCCCGCCGCCGAGTTCTTCCTGGGCATACTGACCACCGCGCTAGAGCCGGAGGAGCTGCTGGTCGAGATCGCGATCCCGGCGCTGCCGCCACGCACCGGCACCGCCTTCGACGAGGTGGCCCGGCGGCACGGCGATTACGCTATGGCGGGCGCGGCGGCGGTCGTCACGCTGGCCGAGGACGGCACGATCGCCGAGAGCAGGCTGGTGCTGCTGGCCGTGGGCGATATTCCCGTCCCGATCCGCTCGGTCACGCAAGCATTGCGCGGCGCGCAGCCAACCGAAGACGCGATCCGCGCCGCCGTCGAGTCGATCGACGCCGAGATCGATCCGCCGACCGACCTGCACGCTACCGCCGCGTACCGGCGCTACCTCGTCAAAAACCTAGCCCGCAGCACGCTGCTGCGCGCTGTGGAGCGCGCGTGCCAGCCGATTTGTTAGCAGAAGGAATCGCCATGAAGCGCGAGGTGACGCTGACCGTCAACGATCGATCCTATACTCGCCAGGTTGAGCCGCGTCTGCTGCTCAGCGATTTTCTGCGCCACGAGCTGGCGCTGACCGGCACGCATGTCGGCTGCGAGCACGGCATCTGCGGCGCGTGTACCGTGCTGCTCGACGGCGAGCCGATCCGCTCGTGCCTGATCTTTGCCGTGCAGGCCGACGGCCACGGCGTGACGACGGTCGAGGGCTTGTCCGACGATCCCGGCAACCTGCATCCGCTCCAGCAGGCATTCTGGGAGGCGCACGGCCTGCAATGCGGCTTTTGCACACCCGGCATCTTGATGACGCTGCTGCCCTTTTTGCAGGAGCACCCCGACCCAAGCGAAGACGAGATCCGGCAGGCGCTCTCCGGCAATCTCTGCCGCTGCACCGGCTACCAGTTCATCGTCGAGGCGGCGCGGCGGGCGGCGGAGAAGCTGCACGCCCCACAGGGAGGCGCGGCATGACCACACAGCAGTTCGGCGCGCGGATCAGGCGCAGCGAAGATCCGCAACTCCTGGCAGGCCAGGCGCAGTTCACCGACGATGTTCATCTGCCGGGGATGCTTCACGCCGCCTTCGCCCGTAGCAGCTACGCCCACGCCACGATCGCGGGGGTGGACGTGGAAGCGGCCAGGTCACTGCCCGGCGTGATCGCTGTCTTTACGGCGGAGGATCTGGGCGACTTCTGGCAGCCCTCGCCGCTGCTGGTGCCGCCGCCGCCCGCCGAGCACGTGATCTTCAACGAGCGCACCGCAGGCCAGCTCGCCAAAGACAAGGTGCGCTACGTCGGCGAGCCGATCGCGATGGTCGTGGCCGAGAGCCGCTACATCGCCGAGGACGCCGCCGAGCTAATCGAGGTCGAGTACGAGCCGCTTCCAGCGGTGGTCGATCTT
>DASUTC010000127.1 GCA_036374795.1 Herpetosiphonaceae bacterium | reverse complement strand
CCGAGGCCAAGGGCGTGCTGACGAACCTTGGGCCGATGGCCGCGTTTCGCGCGCCCGGCTTCGTCGAGGGCATGGTCGGGCTGGAGATCGCGATGGATCGGCTGGCGCACAGGCTGGGCATGGACCCGCTGGAGCTGCGCTGCAAGAACATTCCCGACATCGATCAGGACGAGAACAAGCCCTTCTCGTCGTTTCCGCTCGCGGAGTGCTACCGGCGCGGCGCGGAGGCAATCGGCTGGGAGCGACGGTCAAAGCCCGGATCGCAGACAGGCCAGCGCTACCGGCGCGGCATCGGCATGTCCTCGCAGATCTGGTGGGGCGGCGGCGGCCCTCCGGCCTACGCGGAGATGCTGCTCAACAGCGACGGCACGGCGACAGTCATGACCGGCTCCCAGGATCTCGGCACGGGCACCCGCACGATCCTGGCACAGGTCGCCGCCGAAGAGTTCGGGCTGCCGCTGGATCAGGTCAACGTGACGATCGGCGATACACTGCAAGGCCCGTTCGGCCCGGCGTCGGGAGGCTCCGTGACGACCGGATCGATGACGCCTGCGGTCCGCTCCGCCGCCAACGATCTGCGCAAGACCGTGTGCGATATTGTGGCGCAGATGAAGGAGGTGCCCAGGGAGGAGATCGAGTTGCGCGGCGGCATGATCTACCGCCGCGACGAGCAGTTGCTCAGCGTCAAAGACCTGATGGACACGCTCGGCGACGTAATGCTGACCGGCAAAGGCTCGCGGGGGCCGAATCCTGAGGAGTTTTCGGTGGTGACATCGGGCGCGCAGTTCGCCGAGGTCGAGGTCGATACGGTGACGGGACGGGTGCGCGTGCTCAAGGTCGTAGCCGCTCACGACTCGGGGCGGATCATCAACCCGCAGACCTTTAACTCGCAAATCTACGGCGGGATCATCCAAGGGCTTGGGTTCGCCCTTACCGAAGAGCGCATCGTCGATCCACAGTTTGGTACTGTACTCAACCCGAACCTGGAATGGTACAAAATTCCTACAGTTGCCGATGTACCTCAGATCGAAAACCTGCTGATCGACATTCCAGACACAAAGGCCAACTCGACCGGCGCGAAAGGCGCGGGCGAGCCTGGGATCATCCCGACAGCGGCGGCGATAGCCAATGCCGTCGCGAATGCGCTCGACGTACACGTTACCGAACTTCCGATCACGCCCGCGCGCGTTCTGGAAGCGCTGGAGCGGGCGTAGAACCAGTCGTGGGGCTGTGCTCCAGTGTTCTGTGGTTGCGTACTCAGACGAGGTGGATCTACGTCGGCGATCGTTTCAACCCACCTGATGGAGGAACAACGTATGCGCTACGCGATCAACCTGCCGAACGTCGGAGAGTACAGCGACCCGCAGATCTTGGCCGAGATCGCCCATGATGCCGAGGCAGCGGGCTGGGACGGAGTCTTTGTCTGGGATCATATGCTGGTTTCGATTGTCCCGCCGTTGCCCGCGACCGATCCCTGGATTGCGCTGGCGGCGATTGCGCTGAGCACCGAGCGAGTCAAGATCGGGCCGATGGTGACGCCGCTTGCCCGCCGCAATCCATCCAAGGTCGCGCGCGAGCTGATCACGCTCGATCGGCTGTCGGGCGGGCGGACGACTCTGGGCGTTGGCCTGGGAGCGCCCGTGGAGTCCGAGTTCGAGGTGTTTGGCGAGGAGAGCGACGCGAAGATCCGGGCGGGTAAGCTTGACGAGGCGCTGGAGGTGGTTGCCGGGCTGTGCAGCGGACAGCCGTTTCAGTACAGCGGGCAGTACTACCAGATCCAGGAGACGGCCCTGGCGCTCAAGCCGATCCAGCCGCACATTCCGATCTGGGTCGCCGGGTGGTGGCCCAACAAAGCGCCGATGCGCCGCGCCGCTCGCTGGGACGGCGCGTATCCGGTCGAGGTCGAGGTAATCGACGGCGAGCTGAAGGTGTTTCAGATGTCGCCGGATACCGCGCATACCATCGTCGAGTACATTGGTCGGCATCGCACGACCGCAGCGCCGTTCGATATGGTGGTGAGCTACGACTTCCCCGCCGACGACCCGGCGAAGTGCGCTGAGGTCGTGCAGATGTATGCCGAAGTTGGCGTTACCTGGATGATTCAGGAATTTATGCCCTGGGGCACGACGCCCGCGCAAACGCGAGAGCGTGTGTGCCAGGGGCCGCCGCTGGTGGAATATCATGTGAGCGGCTCGTTGCTGTAGCGCCCATGCGCTGGATCCGCGCCTGCGGCAGCAAGCGATGACTCTGCCGCAGGCCGGTTCAGGCCGCTGCATGGCTCCTGTGATCGAGCGTGTGCGCGCCGATGAGCCGCCGAACTGGAGAAGGTATGCATCCGTTTATACATATTGATGTCGCAAACGTGGACGAGGTGATCCCGCTGCTGAGCGCGACGAGCCGCCCGATCGCCGGTGGTACCGACCTGCTGCCGCTGATGAAGGAGGGCATCGCCGCGCCGGAGCGGTTACTGAATCTCAAGCGGGCAGCCGAGCTGCGCTATATTCGCCGCGACGACGATGGCCTGCGGATCGGCGCGCTGACGACGCTGGACGATCTGGATCGCCATCCCGACGTGGCGCAGGACTACCCCGCGCTGGCGCGGGCGGCGGGCGAGTCCGCATCGCCGCAGTTGCGCACTATGGCTACGCTCGGCGGCAACCTGCTTCAGCAGGCGCGCTGCTGGTATTATCGGGGCGATTTCCAGTGCTGGCTCAAAGGCGGCGATACCTGCTTTGCCCGCGAGGGACGGAACGAGTACCATGCGATCGTCGAGCAATCGCCGTGTGTTGCGGTCTATCCATCCGATCCGCCCGCCGCGCTCATGGCGCTCGATGCCAGCCTGCGGATCGTCGGTCCCCGGCGCGAGCAGACCATCTCGGTCGCCGAGTTCTTACAGCCACCGACGGATGAGCGGCGCGCGATGCATACCCTGGAGCCGGACGAGTTGATCGTGGAGGTCGTGCTTCCGGCACCGCGTGGCCGGAGCGTCTATCTTAAAGCGATGGATCGCGCCGCGTGGGCCTACGCGCTCGTCAGCGTCGCCGCCGTGGCCGAGATCGTCGATGGCCGAGCCGAGCAGGTGCGGATTGTGCTGGGCGGCGTTGCCAACACGCCGATCCGCGCTACCGAGGCCGAGGCGCTGCTCGAAGGGCAGACGCTGACCGAGGATCTCCTGCGACGCGCCGGAGCGGCGGCAGTTGCTCGCGCGCAGCCGCTAGCGCACAACCGCTATAAGCTTGCCTTAGCCCGCAATCTGGTGACGCAAGCCTTCCGCGATCTGCAAGCATAGCCTGGCCGAGTTTCAAGTTTCAAGTTTCAAGTTCCTGGTTCTTGGTTCTCGTTCTGTGCGCCGGGTGCCGTGCCGGGGTACCATGTCGGGTGCCCTTTGGGCATGGCACCCGGTCTGGCACCCGGTTCTTGGTTCTTAGTTCTTTCGTTCCTTCCTCGATTCTGCGCTGCCGACCGAAGCGTCGATCCAGCTTGCCTGATGCTCCCGATCGGGCAAGTCCTAGCCGACGAAGGGCAACCGTTCGCTCTGCGCCTTGACGTTTGCACTATTGCAACTCGCTCAAAGCAAGCGATACTGATGTGACAGGCCGGGACATCGTTGAACATAGGGATTCCCCCCAACCTGCTGTTTAGCCTTATCCAGAGCAACAATTATGGATCGTTTTAACAACGTCAGTATTCGTACGCAAGTCTTGCTGGTTTCGTCGATCCTCTTAATCATCATCGTAGTCATGGCGGCGGTGGTCTACCGTGAGATCGCGAGAACCGAGCAGCGCCAGCAGTTGGTCGCGCAGACCGTCGATGTCATCGGCAGCACCGATGCGATGCTGCTGCAACTCGTCAGCATGCAAAGCGGATTTCGCGGCTTTCTGATCAATGGAAGGAATCCGTTTCTCCAGCCCTACACCAGCGGCTACGAAGCCTATAGCAGCTATCACAGGCGTCTGCTGATGCTGGTCAGCGATAATCCATCGCAGGTGGAGCGCCTCAAGCGCATCGATCAAGCCGTGCAAGATTGGAATACCAATATCCTTCAGCGCGGGATCAGAATGCGCGAGCAGGTGACGGCAGGCCAGGCACCGAGTAACCAGATCGAAGGTTTTATCACCTCTGGCCTGGACAAAGCGCTGTTCGACGAGGTTCGCCAGGAGATCTCCAATTTTCGCATCGTCGAGTCGGGTCTGCTTCAGCAGCGGGATCAGGAAGCAAAGCGCGCGGCGAGCCAGTTGATCGCGACGCTGTTCGGCAGCGCGCTGGTGGCGCTCCTGGTCGGCCTGGGAGCATCGGTCGTCATCTCCAACAACATTGCGCGGCGCGTGCGTCTGGTGGCGCAGGCGGCGACTGAGATGGCGCATGGCAACATGACGGCGCGCTGTGAGGTTGCGCCATCGCGCGATGAAGTTGGCCGGATGTCGGTCGCGTTCAACGCGATGGCCGCGACGATCCAGCAGCGCACCGGCGATCTTGAGGCGAAGAACAGCGCGCTTCAGCAATCGAACGAGCGCCAGCAGCAGCTCTTCGAGACGATTCAGCAGCTATCGACGCCGCTCCTGCCGGTGCTGAAGGGCCTTGTCGTGCTGCCGATCGTCGGTCATATTGACACCAGACGCGCTGATGATATTATGCGCACACTCTTGCACGGCGTGGCGGAGCAAAAAGCCAGGGTTGCGATCCTGGATGTTACGGGGATTGCAACGGTGGACACACACGTGATTCAATTGCTGCTGCAAGCTGTCCAGGCCACAGAGCTCCTTGGCGCGCGCGTGCTGATGGCGGGTATTACAGCGCCCATGGCCCAGGTGATCATCACGCAAGGGATCGACCTCCGGCATCTACGGACATACAAGGATCTGCGCTCGGCGATCGAGTCGGTGCTACCGCCGTCGATCGATAACGGCTCCGGTTTCGCGCTGGCGCGGGCCGATGAGATGTAGGCGCGGAGTACAGGAACAAGCGAATCGGGTGCCCGCTGGGCGCACAAGGGAACAAGGAAAGAACGAACCCAGGCCGTTGTGCTCTTGTGATCTTGTTCTTTTGCTCTTCGCCCAAAGGTGGAGCGGACGGTATGCAACCTCTAGCCGGCATTACGGTGCTGGACTGTACGCGCGTTCTGGCGGGGCCGTACTGCACGATGCTGCTCGGCGATCTCGGCGCGGATATTATCAAAGTCGAACAGCCCGGTCGCGGCGACGAAACGCGATCCTGGGGGCCGCCGTTTGTCGGCGGCGAGAGTCCCTATTTTTGGTCTGCCAACCGCAATAAGCGCAGCCTGACGCTCGACCTGGCTCGCTCGGAGGGCCGCGCGATTTTCGAGCGGCTGGTGGAGCGCAGCGCGATTCTGGTGGAGAACTACAAGGTCGGGACGCTGGAGCGCTGGGGCTTCGACGAGCCCAGGCTCCGCGCGATCAATTCGCGCCTGGTTCACACGGCGATCACCGCCTATGGCGCGGACGGACCGAAGGCGCACCAGCCCGGCTACGATTTTTTGCTGCAAGCTGAGAGCGGCTGGATGAGCATCACCGGCGAGCCAGAAGGCCAGCCGATCAAGGTCGGCGTTGCGCTGGTGGACGTGCTGACCGGGCTGTACGCCGCGACGGCTACGATCGCCGCGCTGCGCGCCGCTGAGACGAGCGGCCAGGGCCAGCGCGTGGACTGTTCGCTGCTGCGCTCGGCAGTTTCCGGGCTGATCAATGTCGGCAGCGGCTACCTGGCGACGGGCATCGAGCCGCGACGCTGGGGCAACGCCCACGCGACGATCGTGCCGTATCAGCTCTTCGAGGCCAGCGACCGGCCTCTGGTGCTCGCCGTCGGCAACGATGAGCAGTGGCGGCGCTGCTGCTCGGTGCTCGGACACGAGGAGTGGTCGGTCGATGCCCGTTTCGCAACCAATCCACAGCGCGTGACGAACCGCGACCTGCTGATCCCGCTGCTGCAAGCGATCTTCAAGATGCGTCCTGCCGCCGACTGGCTATCGGCGCTCGCAGCGGCCAGGGTTCCGGCCAGCGCCGTCAACACATTGCCGCAGGTCTTTGACGATCCGCAGGTTCGGCAGCAGCGGCTGCGCGTGCCGGTTGCACATCCCACCGCCGGAATAATCGATCTCCCTGGTATGCCTTTTGAAGTAGCGGACATGTCGAGCGAGATTCGGCTGCCGCCGCCGTTGCTGGGGCAGCATACCGAGGCTATTTTGCTGGAATCCGGCTATACATCAGATGAGATTGCGGCATGGCGAAGCGCAGGCGTGGTATGAAAGACCAAGAGATGATCGTGCCGGGCGTGACCCACGCAGGGCTGGCGGCGCTGCTGGAGCGCCACGGGCTGGGGGCGCTCGAATCTGTGGCCTACGACGAGCAGACAACGTCGCTGCTGGTCAATCAGACGTTGGTCGTGCGCTGTCAGCCCGACGCAGCGCGGCGCTCGCTGCTGCTCAAGGAGGCGCTGATCTACCGGCGGCTGCATCGCGGAACCGATGTGCCCTGTCCCAGAGTGCTGGCGCTCGACACGCAGCGCGATCTAGTCGACTGTGATGTGCTGGTGCTCGAACAGATCCGAGGCGTGATCGGCAGTACCGTCTGGCCCCATCTCGACTCGGTGCAGCGCGAGCAGATCTCGGAGGAGCTTGGGCGGATCTGCGGCTCGCTGCATCTGCTGCCGTGGTCGGTGTACGGCGATCTCAGCACCGACGAGCACGGCGTGCGCTCGGCGTACTGGATCGATATTGTGATGCAGAAGACCTGCCGGGCCTATGAGCGGGCCGCAAGGCTCGATCTGCTGCCGCCGCGCGTTCTGGATGCGTTTGTGACGACGATCAACGACAGCGATTCGATCTTGTGCGCGGCGGATCAGCCGGTGCTGACGCATACCGATCTGGGGCTGTGGAACGTCGTGCTGCGTCAGGACGGCGCGCGCTGGCATGTCGCCGCGATCGTCGGCTGGGATGCGGCGATCACCGCCGATCCGGTCTGGGAGTTTGCGCCGCTGTGGAGCGCGCCGATCGCGAACTATCCCCTGCCCGACGCCTTTATGTATGGCTACAGAGAGCGGCGACCGCCGCCGCACGACCTGCGCATCCGTCGGCGCATCTACCGCATTATCCATCATCTTGAGCAGGCGCTAGAGCTGCGCGGTCAGGCTAACGCCGATGCCGAGCTGATCAACGTCTACCTGACGGCGGTCGGTCAATTGCTGACGCCGCACTAGCTCTGCGCCGCGATACATGTGTATTGGTGTTTCTGGATCTGCGATCGACCGGAGTGTGCTTAGACTGTCTCAAGCATCTGGCGGTACACCTCGTAGTAGCGCCGCGCCAGCGCCCGCTGCGTGTAGTGGTCGAGCGCGCGCTGGCGGCCTTTCCGCGCCAGCTCCTCGCGCAGACGCGGCTGCTCGACCAGACGCCTGATCTGCGCGGCCAGCGCCGTCGCGTCGCCCTCGCGAAAGATCAGCCCCGCCTCGCCGATCACATGCGGAATCTCGCCGCTGTCGGAGCCTATGGTCGGCACGCCCGATGCCATCGCCTCGATCAGGACCCGGCCAAACTGTTCTTTCCAGCGCGCCGTCGTGTGCGACGGCAGCACAAAGGCGTGCAGGCGGCGCATCTCGGCGGGCACGTCGCCTGATGGAACGCGGGGCCGAATCGCCACACGATGCTGCATGTCCAGTTCCGCGACACGCACCGCGATCCGGGGCAGCAGCTCGCCGTCGCCGATCAGCAGCAGATGGACGAAATCCGGCAGCAGCGCCAGCGCCTCGATCAGATCGAGCACGCCTTTGCTCTCCACCATCCGACCGAAGTACCCGATCCGAAACGGCTCGGTGGGCAGCGGCTGGTCGATGGGATGAAACAGCTCAGGATCGACGCCGAACTGTGGCAGGACATGGATCGGCCCCTCGTAGCCGTGCCGCTCGATGATCAGCGCCGCCTCGTGGTTGCCCGCAATCGCGGCGGCGGCATGCTTCAGCGTGTAGCGCTCGAAGGTCGAGAAGGGCGGCGGGTAGCGCCGATCGATGTTGGCCCAGTTGTAGAAGCAGCATTTCGCGCGATGCTGCACGCCAAGCTGCATCGCCTGAAACGTCGCGAAGTTGAACGACTCTTCATCGATATGAAAAATATCGGGCTGGATCAGCTCGACCAGCCGCCGCAGGCCGGGGTAGAAGTGCAGGTGAAAGTGGCCGTTGAGCCACATCGGCAGCACGGCGAGTTGGTAGCCTGCGGTGTAGCGGCGCTCAAGCGGCACCGGCCCGACGCCCGGCTCCTGCCACACGGGCGGCACCGCGACCGTGAGCTCGACATCCGGCAGCAGCGCCAGCTCTTCGGCCTTGCGCTGGTAGGTTCCTACGACCAGCGCTTTTGAAAGCATCAAGATCTTCATCGCACCTAATTCGTCCCAAAAGAGCTAAAAATTGTCACCAGCAAGCGTTCCATGTTGATCAGCGGCGCGCATGCCGCTCGTAGATCGCCAGCGTTTGCTCGGCGGTTGTTTGCCAGTTGAACTGGCCCGCGCGCCGCAAGCCGCGCTCGGCAAGCTCCGCCCGCCAGTCCGCATCACGCAGGACTCGCGCCAGCGCGCTGGCCCAGCCGTCCACGTCTTCGGGCGAGAGTGGCACGCCGCCATCCCCCACGACCTCGCCGACGCTGGTAGTGGCGGAGGCCAGCACGGGAGCGCCGCACTGCATCGCCTCTAGCGGCGGCAGGCCAAAGCCCTCGTAGCGCGATGGGAACAGGAATGCCTGGCAGCCGCTCATCAGCGCCGCTTTCTCCGCGTCGCTCACCGGCCCCAGCAGCGCGACATCGGCGGCGATCTTTTCCTCTAAAATCACCCGGTGGATGTCGGGGAAGAGCGCCGATTGGCTCGTCGGCAGCCGCCCCGCAATCGCCAGCACCACCCGATGATCCAGCATTCGCCGGGTACGCGCAAATGCGCGGATCGCGGTGGCAACGTTTTTGTGCGCCTGAAAGCCGCCGATATACAGCACATAGGGATCGTTCAGCCGAAAGCGCCGGGCTACCTCGGCAATCGTCTCGGCGGGCTGCGGCTGAAGCGTCGGCGCGGCGGCCAGATGTGTCACCACGACCCGATCGGCGGCGATGCGCAGGTGGTCGACAACGTCCTGCTTGGTGTGCCGCGAGTCGGCGATGATCGTCGACGCCCGCCGGGCGCTGCTGGCGGCCAGACGCATGTAGAGTTGAACGGCACGACCGCCGCGATTACCCGGCACGAGCACGGGAATAAGATCGTGGACCGTGACGACTGTTGGCACGCGCGGGAAGCGCGGCGAGCCGAAGTAGGGCACATGCACCAGATCGACGCGCAGCTTGCGGCAGACCTGACCAATCGCGATCTGCTCGAACCAGACTTTTGCCAGGTTTTCGTTGCGGCCATCGAACGGCGTCGGCATCAGCACGGTCTGGATATGCGGCAGCGAGGGCTTCTGCGAAAGACGGTAGCGCGGTATAACGAGGATGAAACGGTGCCCGTGGGGCTGAGCCGAGAATTGTTCGATCAGGTTGTGCAGGTATTGGCCGCTGCCGACGTGTGGCTCCGTCCAGAACATCCCGCTGATGGCGATCCGCATAGATCCCTGTGATTGCTAAAGGCCGACATGCCGCACGTATTCTAGCATAGGAACATGATGCTATAATCGGGCGGCAAATATAGAGCAAAGAAACAAAAGAACAACGGCTTAAATTCGTTACTCTCTTGTTCCCTTGTTCCGTTGTTCTTTGAGGAGCATCTATGCTGACGATCGAACAAATTATGGAGATTATTCCCCACCGTCCGCCGTTTCTGCTGATCGACCGCATTCTGGAGCTTGAAGAGGGCAAGCGAGCGGTTGGCCTGAAGCAGGTGACGATGAACGAGCCTTTTTTTCAGGGGCATTTTCCGGGACAGCCTGTTATGCCCGGCGTGTTGCAGATCGAGGCGCTGGCGCAGGTGGGCGCGGTCGCGATCTTGAGCCAGCCGCAGAATAAGGGCAAGATCGCGATGTTTGCCCGGATCGATGGCGCTCGCTTCCGCAAGCCGGTAACGCCCGGCGATAGCCTGCGGCTGGAGGTGTCGCTCGACAAGATCAAAGGGCCGATCGGCAAAGGCAAGGGCGTGGCAACCGTCGACGGCGTGGTGGTGACGGAGGGCGAGTTCACCTTCGCGCTCGCCGCTCGCCCGGAGTAGCCGTGCGCACGAGCCTGATCACGCTGCTGACCCGTCTGCTGCGGCTGTGGTTTCGGCAGAAGCAGCCGCCTCTACCCGCCGCGCCGCGCTCGATCCTGATCCTCAAGCCGTGCTGCCTCGGCGATGTGCTCCTGACAACGCCGCTTGTCGCGGCGATCCGTAGCGCCTATCCCGGCGCGCACCTGATCTACGCGGTCGGCACCTGGGCCAGCCCGATGGTCGCCACCAGCCAGCATATCGACGAGACGTTAATCCTGCCGGAGCGCTGGACGCCCGGTTCGCTGCTTGCGACGGCGCGCGTGTTGCACCGGCTGCGGATCGATCTGATCTTCGTGCCCGATCGCTCGCCGATGCTGACGCTGCTGGCCTGGCTCAGCCGCAGCCCGGTGCGAGTTGGGCTGGATAGTGCCGGACGCGGCTTTGCCTATACCCATCGCGTACCTGTCTCGTCGCTCGTGATCCACGAGGCCGATCTGTATAGCCAGCTTGCGGCTGCCGCTGGTCTGCCAAAGCCGCCACGTCGGCTGTTCTTCTTCCCCGGCGCGGAGGCGGAGCAAGCGGCTGCGGCGATCGTCGCCCGGTACCGGGCTACTGACGGGCCGCTTGTGGTGCTGCATCCCGGCGGCGGGCAGAATCCGGGCATGACGCTGCCGCGCAAGCGCTGGCTGCCGGAGCGCTGGGCAACCGTCGCTGATGAGCTGATCAGAGTCTATAGCGCGTGTGTGCTTGTTGTCGGCGGGCCGGGCGATCAAGAGGCGGTCGCGACGGTGATCGCGGCCATGCGCGAGCCTGCTATTCCACTGGTTCGGCGGTGGGATTGGGGCGAGCTAGGCGCGCTGCTCGGTCGATCCGATCTATTCATGGGCCATGATACCGGCATGATGCATCTTGCAACGGCGGTCGGAGCGCCGGTTGTGGCGGTCTTCGGCCCAAGCGATCCGCAGATCTACGGGCCGTACGGTCAGCGCGCGGCGTATGTCTGGCGTCCGACCTACGAAAGCCCATGTTTTTATGAGGGTGCTGCCGTGCCGGATTGTCCCTGCGCGATGCAGTGTATGCGCAATGTCGAGGTCGCGGATGTGCTGCAAGCAGCTCGGCGGCTGCTAATGTTGGAGCAAAAGGAAGCATAAGATGCGTCGAATACCCGTGTTGCAAATAGGACTCGGCGGCGTGGGCCGGGCGCTGGTCGAGCAGGTCTTGCACTTTAATGAGCACCTGGGCGGTCAATACGGCTTTCGGTTCGCGTTCGTCGGTCTGGCCGATCGTCAGGGCGCGATCATTGCCGATGAGCGCATTCCACCGGCAGTGCTGTTGCAGGCGCTCGCAACGAAACAGTCCGGCGGCTCGCTTGCCGATGTTCCCGAAGGCGGCCCGCTGAACGACTGGCGCAACCTGCTGACGCCCAGCCCATGCCTGCTGGTCGATGTGACGGCTCAGGATGGCGCGGAAGACGGCTTGATCGCGGCGATCGAACAGGGCTATCGCGTGGTGCTCGCCAATAAAAAGCCGCTGTGCGCCAGCTTCGACGCCTTCCGCTCGCTCACCGCCGGGGGCTATGCCCGCTACGAGGCGACCGTCGGCGCTGGCCTGCCGATCATCTCGACGCTGCGCTCGCTCCTCGACACGGGCGACTCGATCGAGCGCATCGAGGGCTGCTTTAGTGGGACGCTTGGCTTTCTGATGAGTCAGCTTGAGCAGGGCGTGTCCTTCTCTGAGGCTGTGCGCGATGCGCGCCAGCGTGGATGGACTGAGCCCGACCCACGTGACGACCTGAGTGGGACGGACGTTGCGCGTAAGGCGCTGATCCTGGCACGCACCAGCGGCCTCTCGTTCGAGCTGGCAGATGTGGCAGTTGAGTCGTTGTATCCCTCGGCGCTGGCGGATCTGGGCGTCGAAGAGGCTATGCAGCAGCTTCCCTCGCTCGATCAAGAGTACCGCGAGCGGTGGGCGGCTGTGACAGACGAAGGTAAAACGATGCGCTACACCGCCCAGGTATCGGCGGCTGGACTCAAGGTTGGCCTGGCGGCGGTGATGCCTGATACGCCCGTTGGCAGCCTGCGCGGGCCGGATAACCTGGTTGTGTACCACACGCGACGTTACGCCGAGCGACCATTGAGCGTGCGCGGTCCGGGCGCTGGGACCGATGTAACCGCAGCGGGTGTGCTATCCGATATGATTGCGTTTGCTCGTGAGTGGGCTGTTCGCTAGGCGAAATGTGGAAATAGCGCTCTGGAATGAGCTAAAAGATGAAATTAAAAACGACTTGACAAAGTTTTTGTGTGTGGTAAACTAACGCGCGTTGTCAATGAGCTTCTCATGACAGCCCTGTGAAAGCAGGATAAACAAGTCCGAAGTAATCGGCTTGACAAGTGCGAGTGTCGGTGGTACACTTCACTGGCTGTCGCAATGACAGCGCTACGTCTAGTTCTGTACAACACAGAGCAGACAACTACAATAGGCAATCCGTCGAGCGGTGTCATAGCACCCTCGATTTTTTGTCGCCTATGTAGCTTTTGCACCTGACCAATTGACGTGTGATGCGTGAACCTGTTTAGATAGCCAGATTGCAGGTCATTGATGTGTGGAATAGACTCCACCACTGATGACGAGTTTGATCCTGGCTCAGGATCAACGCTGGCGGCGTGCCTAATGCATGCAAGTCGCACGGCTGGGCTTCGGTCCAGCAGTGGCGAACGGCTGAGGAACACGTGCGTACCTGCCCTGCCGTGGGGAATAACGGGTGGAAACACCCGCTAATACCGCGTACGCTCACTTTTCGGAGTGAGGAAAGCCTTCGGGCGCGGTGGGAGGGGCGCGCGGCCCATCAGGTTGATGGCGGGGTAACGGCCCACCATGCCACTGACGGG
>DASUTC010000126.1 GCA_036374795.1 Herpetosiphonaceae bacterium | reverse complement strand
TCGAGCGGCAGGCGCGCAAGCAAAAACCGATGCGCCGCCAGCAGCAGCAGGATGATCTCGCCGCTGTTCCACCAGAAATGCACATCGATGCGTGGCGCGGTAGTCAGGCCGGGCAGGCGACACAGAAACGTGCCCTGTATGGCCGCGCTGCGTGCCAGCCAGCCATCGCGGCCCAGCACGCCGGGCAAGCCCTGCGCCGACAACTGCGGAAAGCCAAGCTGCTGAAGCTCCTGCGCCAGCCCAAGGTAGCGCACAAACATATAGGCGTGCTCCAGCGCGTGCGCGGTAGCCCACAGCAGCAGCAGCCAGGCCCAGATGCTGCGCATGCCGCCACGCACGAGCAAGAGCACGGCGGCGACGACCGCCCAGTTCCAGACGAAGTGAATCCACTCCGAGTTGGCGGCGGAGATCAGGCCGTTGGAGACGAACGGCGGCCAGTGCAGCACATGGTACTGAATCCACTGCGCCGCATGCTCGATGCTATGAAATCCCTGCGCCGCCAGCAGGATGCTCAGCACCATCACCGTGCTGCCGTAGCGCTCGCGATCACCGCGCCATTTTTGGACGCCGGGCACCAGCAGCAGCGCCAGCACCCCCGCCGAAGCGACCCAGGTTGGTACTCCGGCGAGGCGGGTTGCCAGCAGCGCCGCCAGCAGGCCGAGCGCCAGCAGCACAAGCACGGCGCGAGTCTGGGCACGTGGATGGAGCAGCGCCAGCACCGGCAGCCGTGGTAGTGCTCGTGTCTTCAGCGCGTTCTCGCGTGTCGCCATGTGTCACCATCCCAGTTCAGTTGCGTGTAATCGTCAGGAGCGCGCGCGGCACTGGTCGATCGAGCGCCGAGGTAGCGCCGTCGGGCCAGCGAATATCGAGCCGCAGCAGCGTTGCGTTCGCCGGAACGCCGAAATGAATCCGCGCCGGATCGCCGGAGAGATAGCCGCTTGCGGCGCGCACATCGCGGGGGAACGTGCCCGCCGAGGTATGCAGCGCCAGCGTCGCGCCGATCGCGCGAGTATTCTTGCTCTGCGGCCAGTAGAGATCGACCTGGAAGCCGGAGCCGCCGCAGAGCCGGTTCTCGAAGAGCTGAGCCGCGCTCCGCAGATTATTGACCACGACTTCCAGATCGCCGTCGCCGTCGAGATCGGCCATGCTCATGCCGCGCCCGCTGCGGATCGATCCCAGGCCCCACTGCGGCATCGGCACGAAGCGTCCGCCACCGTCGTTATGAAAGACCTGATTCTGCTCGACCAGCTCGTGATTGGGCAGGTAGTCGAAAATCTCGGCCTCGATCATGCCGTTGACGACGTAGAGATCCAGCCAGCCGTCGTTGTCGAGATCGCCGAACTTGCCCGACCAGCTCCAGCCGCTGGCGTCGACGCCGCGCTGGTACGCCTCGTTACGGAACGCGCCGTCAGAGCCGCGCACCTGAAGCACATTTTCCATGATCTGCGGATCGCCCTTGAGCGGAGGCTCCCACATCTCGGCCATCAGCGGTCGCCACGTCGCCAGCGTTGCCACGTCGTGGGCGTAGGGCTTCATGTCGGTCGAGAATAGCTCCTGGCTGCCGTCGTTGTCGACGTCGCCCAGGTCGAAGCTCATCGTGCTGTGGCTGGTCGTCGAGAAAGGCTGCGTGGCGCTCCAGGCCGCTCCATGCCGCAGCCAGGACTGATCGTAGACCGCGAAATCGTTGCCGACGACAATATCGCGCTGGCCGTCGGCGTCCAGATCGGGCAGCGCGATGGCGAGCGCCTGCGACTGGGCCGCCAGCCGGGTTGCGGCGAAGGCCGTGCTCTGGTTCTCGTAGTAGTAGACGCCCGCGCCGTTGCCCAGCAGATAGCTATTGCCCTGATCGGCGAGCATGCCCGCGTCGTACGAGCCCGCGACCAGATCGAGGTCGGTATCGCCGTCGAGATCGGCCCAGTTCATCGCGTTGGCCGGCTTGTAGATCCGGGGCAGCACCTCGCGCACGAAGCGCGGCTGCGCCCGGCTGCCGCTGTTGCGCCAGTAGTTCGGCGCGCTGGCACGGCGGGTGAAAACAATATCGAGCCAGCCGTCGGCGTCGAGATCGACCAGGTTGACCGCCCGTGAGTCGCCATGCTCCATGCGCTCGGCGCGAAAGCGCAGGCCGCCCTCATTCCACAAGATCGTGTTGGCATCGTGATGATTGGCGAGAACGAGATCCAGAGCGCCGTCACGATCGAGATCGCCGATCGCGACGCCAGCGCCGTTCGCCTCGAACATCTCGACCCTGTCGCCGGGCACCGTCGTGATGTGATCGAGATCGTGGGCGATGAACGAATCGCCGCACGGCTGCGCGGGCGCTGCCAGGGGGGTCGCTTCAACATCGACCGGCTGAAGTGCGGCGGGCAGCGCCGGGAGCGCCTGGGCGGCGGAGGGTCCGCGCGGCAGCGCGGTGCAGCCGGCCAGCAGCAGCGCCAGCAGCGGCGCTGCCACGCGCCAGCGCCGTGGTATGGCGATTATGTTTTTGTTCTGCATGTTGTCGCACAATTTAATCGGGATCGTATGGGCGACCCGCCGGGCTGCCCTCGACGAGGCAGCGCCTCGCCTTACGGATCAACGAACAATCACCCTCAGCGCCCGCCAAGGCCGGACATCGTAAAGCCCTGGATGAACCACTTCTGCCCGACGATATAGACCACGAGCACAGGCAGCATCGCGATCACCGAGCCGGCCATCAGCAGATTCCAGCGCACGCTATGCTGGCCTTGCAGCACGCTTAGGCCCACCGGCAGCGTCCGCATCTCGATCGAGTCGGTGATCACCAGCGGCCAGAGAAAATCGTTCCAGTTGTTGAGAAAAACAAAGATCGTCAGCGCCGCCAGCACCGGCCCGCTCAGCGGCAGCACGATCCGCCACCAGATGCGGAACGACGAAGCGCCGTCGATCCGCGCCGCCTCGTCGAGGTCGAGCGGAATGCCCAGGAAATATTGTCGCAGCAAAAAGGTGCTGAAGGCCGAGAACGCGGGCGGCAAGATCAGCGCCTGATAGGTGTCGAACCAGCTCAGGTAGCGCATCAAAATGAAGTTGGGCAGCATCGTCACCTGGAACGGGATCATCAGCGTCGCCAGGTAGAGCAGAAAGAGCACGTTACGGCCTCGGAAGCGCAGCCGCGCGAAGGCGAACGCCGCCAGCGACGAGGTCAGCAGTTGCAGCACGGTGATGCTGGTGGCGACGATCAGGCTGTTGAGGTAAAACCGCCCGAAGGGCATCACCGAAACCGTGGTGCGGTAGTTCTCCCAGGCGATCGGATTGGGAATCCAGACCGGCGGATAGGTGAAGATCTGCGGCGGCGTCTTCAGCGACGTGCTGAGCATCCACACGAACGGCAGCAGCATCGCGACGCTGCCGCAGATCAGCACGAGATGCAGCAGCAGATGCAGCGGTCGGAGTGGTGGGCGCGGCTCGGCGCTGGCAAGTGACGGTGCGCTCATAGCTCAAACCTCTCCCGCTTCGTAGTGGACCCAGCGCCGCTGAAGCCGATTCTGCACGAGCGTACACACAAAGATAAACACGAACAGCACCCAGGCGATGGCTGCGGCCTTGCCCATGTTGCCGAACCTGAACGCATTCTGATAGACATAAAAGACCAGCGTCAGCGTCGCCTGCGCGGGACCGCCCTGGCCTCGCGACATGACGAACGGCTCGCTGAAGAGCTGGAACGCGCCGATCATCTGGATCACCAGCAGAAAGAAGGTGGTGGGGCTGATCAGCGGCAGCGTGATATTGCGGAAGCGCTGCCAGCCGCTCGCGCCGTCGACTGTGGCGGCGTCATACAGCTCTTGGGGCACCGCTTGCAGCCCGGCCAGGTAGATCACCAACGTAAAGCCGACATTTTTCCAGAGCGTCAGCAGGACGATCGCCGGTTTAGCCCAGACGGTGCTATTGAGCCAGTCGGGCGGCGTGATCGCGCCGCCGGTCCACTCGCCGAGCTTCCAGATCAGCGCGCTGAGCACCCCGAAGTCGCGGTTGAACATCCATTGAAAGACCAGCGCGGCGGCGACAATACTGGTGACGACCGGCATGAAGTAGATCACGCGGTAGATCTTAATGCCCCGGAGCGCCTGATTGAGCGCAACGGCGAGCGCCAGGCCGATCGCAAGCTGGAGCGGCACGATCGTCACCACAAAGTAGAGCGTGTTCCAGAACGCCTTACGAAAGGCGTCGTCGCGCGTCAGTAGCTCGACGTAGTTGGCGGGGCCGACAAAGACGGGCGCTCCCACCAGATTCCAGCGGACCAGGCTCAGCGCCAGCGCGGCGACGATCGGCAGCGCGGTAAAGACGAGTAATCCCGCCAGGCTCGGCAGCAGAAAGAGATACGCCTCGTTCTGCTGCGTCGGATGCCAGCCGCCGGAGCCGCGCCACAGACGCGACAGCCAGCCGCGCCGCCCCGTGGCAAGCGCCGAGTCGACCGGCTTGGATTTTGGTTGCAAAGCCATGTTTCCGCTCTCGAAAGCGATCGAGCCAGCAGAGTCGTCACCTGGCTCTGCTGGCGCATCGTAACGGCCTACTGCTTGGGATAGCCGCGCTCTTTGAGGAAGCTATCGACCTGTCCGCAGATCTCCGGCAATGCCTGCTCAGGCGTGGCCTCGCCGGCCCAGATGCGCTGCAAGCCAGGGCTGATGACCGAGTCCTCAAGCTCGCCCCACTCAGGGAAGTAGCCGAAGCGGCCCACGCGGGCGTTCTCGCCCTCGGTCAGGAACGCCTGGCGGCTGGCCGGGGGCTGCTGCGACTTCAAGAACGCCTCCGATCTGGCAGTGGATTGCAGCGCCGGGAAGATCTCCCCCGACTCGGTGTAGAGCCGCTGGCCGCCGTTGGTGCTCTGAAGCCAGCTCAGGAAGGTCCAGGCGGCCTCTTTGTGCGCGCTGCTGCTGCTCATCGACCAGGCCGCGCCGCCGGCGCTGGCCGCGCGCTGGCCGTCCTTCGGAAACGGCACGGGCGCGACATCGTAGCTCAGCCCGGCCTCGTTGAAGGCCGAGATGCGGCTGGCGTTCTGGATGATCATCGCCACCTGGCCGCTCTGGAAGACCGCCGCGTCGCCGCCCGCCTGGCTCAGATTGGCGTCGCGCATGGCCTGGTTCTGATTCATCATCTCCGAGAAGAGCTTAATCGCCTCGACGGCTTTGGGATCGGCCATGGTGCATTTTGAGGGATTGCGCATATCGTCGAGGATGCTGGCCTTGTTCTGGTTGAGCCACAGGCTGTACTTGCCGCCCTCCATACCCAGGGCGTAGCGCTTGACGCGCCCGCCGCCCTCGACGACGGTCAGCTTCTCGGCGGCGGCCTTGAGATCATCCCAGGTCCAGGTGTCGGTGGGATAGGCCACGCCTGCCTCGTCGAAGATCTGCTTGTTGTAGTAGAGCACCTCCAGGCCGATGTCGCGGGGCAGGCCGTAGATGCTGTTGTTGTACTTGACCGACTCCAGCAGTGCGGGCCAGTAGTCATCGACCTTGATGTTATCCTTCTGAATCCAGGGATCGAGGTTTTCCAGCACGCCGTCGGCGGCGTAGCGCGGCACGGGGAAGAGGAACATCACGTCCGGGATCGCCTGCTTATCGCCGCCCGCCCAGAGCGTTTGCAGCTTGGTGAAGTAGTCGCCCCAGGGCTGATGCCAGATCTCGATCTTGATCTCAGGATGCTCTTGCATGAACGCCTGAGCCACTTTTTCGTGGGTCGCCTTCTCGCCGGGCTCGCCCCAGAAGCCCCACTTGATCGTTACAGCCTCGCCGGTCGGGGCGGCACTGCCCTGTGTGCCGCCGCTGGCCGCGCCACTGGTCGCGCCGGGCGCTGCGCTGCCTGCGGGCTCGGCTGTGGCGTTGCCGCCGGTGCCGCCAGCACCGCCGGAACCGCACGCGGTCAGCACGCTGAGCAGAACCAGCACGACCAGTGCTTGCATTCGTCGGGTGATGTACATCTGTCGCGACTCCTTCGTTTGTAATATCTCTGTCGCGCAAATCGTAGCACGGATAGAAAGGTGAATGCAACATTAAGCATGCTTCGAGTTCCAAGACCGGGGATCAGGGTCGCGGGAACAGGGAAACACAGGAACAGGGGAACAAGAGAACAAGGAATTTAAGCCCCGGCTCTCCGTCCCCCGGCTCCTGGTGCTGTGCTCTACGTTACGGCAGCATCGGCGCGAGCGCTCCCAGGATTGTCTCGTGGAGCTGGCCGTTGGTGGCGATCACGCCGATGTTGCGCTCCAGACGACGGCCCCGCGTCCAGTCGAGCGGCTGTCCGTAGACATCGGTCACTCTGCCGCCCGCCTCCTCGACGATCAGCCAGCCCGCCGCGTGGTCCCAGATACACTCGCGGTACTCAGGCGTGCGCGGATTGGGCGAGCGCAGGTAGATCTCGGCCTGGCCCGCCGCGACCGCCGCGTATTTGGCCTGGCTATCCATTCGCACCGGCTGTGCCCTGATGCCGAGCGCCGCCTGAAGCTGCGCCGACAGCCCGCGATTGGTATGGCCCGACTCGACGCTCTCGGCGAGACGCGCCTGCTCCGGGCTGGCTACATCGCTGACTCGCACGCGGCCAAGGCTGACCCCCTCCAGCGTGTAGCACTCGGCTCCCGCGCTGCGCTGCGCGACGAAGATCGCGCCGGTGCCGTCGGCGCGCGACAGGGCCGGACATGCCAGAAAGCCCCATGTCACCTGCCCGTGCTCGATCAGCGCCAGGGCGATGGCGTACTGATCCTGGCGCAAAAAGCCTTTGGTCCCGTCGATCGGATCGAGCACCCAGAAGCGCCCCCCCGGCTCGCCATTGCCCCGGTCGATCCAGCGCACGATCGCGGCCTCATCCGCCGCTCCGACCTCGGCCCGCACGAAGCGCTCGACGGCGGCCAACACCTGGGCGTGAGCGGCATCTCGCAGCAGCGCGCTATCTTCCTCTGCGACGATCGTATCGCTGGGAAACGACTCGTCGATCAGGCGGCAGACCACCGCCTGCGCGCCAAAGTCGGCGACTGTCACCGGGCTGCGATCTTGTTTGTCGAGCTTGTCCGCCTCCGCCCCGTTGACCATCACTGCCCGAACCGCCTCGCACACACGGGCAGCCGAGCGTACGGCGTTAAGTCCTACTTCGCGTTCTGTTGGCATGATAGATTTCCTTCTAGGTTTCGAGTTCAACGTTCAACGTTTCAAGTTTCGAGTTTGTTCTCCTGCTCCTTGTTCCTTTATTCTCCACACAGCAGCGGCAGGCATGACCGGGCGGCGCGGATGCTCCGCACGTATGATACGCGCAGGTGCGCTCTCGATCAATTCATGGGGTGGGTAACATCGGCTCGACGAGCGGCGCGACATGTGCGCTGAGGAAGCGTCGGCTAGCGTGGCAGGCCGCCAAAGTAGCCGGTGCGGTAGCCCGTCTCGCGGGTAATTTCGATCAGGTGAAAGGTATCATCCTCGCCGTCGGGATTCTCCAGCACGAGGTCCGATTGTCGCGGCGCTCGATTGCCGAAGTAGGCGTCGCTCAGCACGATCGTCTGCTCCCGCCAGCGACCGGAGTTGGTCTTGGTGACGACGAGCGCGGTTTTTTGGGGATCGTCGCGCGCGTCGTAGCGCAGCGCCCAGGTGCCGCTCCCCTGATCGAGATAGACGACGCGCACGGCGACCGGATAGGCGGCGTTCAATGGCTGCTCGAAGAAAAACCGATCGTCGATGTCGAAGTACATCGCCTGCCTGTCGCTGGCGGCGTCGAAGCGGCGGGCAAATCTGCCATACGGCTGATCGAGCGGTCCGACGCGCCAGAGGCCCTGGCTGGTTTCGTCGGCATCGCGCTGGTACAGCCACATCTGATAGTTGCCCGGATAGATCCGCCACCCGACATCGTTAAGCGCCTCCCAGCTTGTCTTGTTGCCCGCTTCGAGGTCGGGCTGGCGCGCTCCGTGTGGCGCGAATTGCTCGGCGATGCGGGCGTAGCGCCGTCGATTCCGCCCGCGGTCTTCGGCGCCATAGGTGTTCTCAGGAAAGCGCTCCGTATCGCTCATATCCAGGCCGTCGCGCAGCGCGATCCAGACGCCGATGCTATCGCGCGGATCTTTGTACCCGGCATACTTCGAGAAAAACGCGAACGCCTCGGCATAGGCCGGATTTTCCAGGTCCGCTTTGACAATGTTATGCATGTCCATCCCGGCGTGCAGGTCCCAAAGATTGGTCCAGTACATGTTCCATACGGGCGCTTCGGTAAACCAGCCCTGGTCGGTTAGATCCATCTCCGACCGCGAGCGATAGGCCAGGCCGTTGTGAAACTCGCGCACGGGCTGCCATAGCCAGGCTCCTGAGCTGGCATCCGGATCGCCGAACTCGCGATTATTCTGATACCGATCGCCAAGACGGCCATATTTGACCCATACGCCGGGCAGGTGGGCGAGCGCCCACTCATGCATCGGCGGGCTGTCGCCGGTGTTCAAGAGCAGATGGATGCGCGGGGTGAAGGCAGCGTACTGCTGATAGTAGAACAGAAACATCTCATGCTGGTAGGCGTGCCACTCCGGCTGCTCGATCGCGTACGGCGTTCCCTCGCCGAACCAGGGATCGCCCTCGCCGGTGGTGCTGCCCGCCTTGGTGTACGGATGCGGATCGCCTGAACCGCCGATCGGGCCTTGAATGCCGATGATTTTATGATAGCTCGGAAGCCCAGGCGTCGTGTTGAGCTGGTTGAGATGCTGGGCGACGCTGCGGATCATGCGCTTGAAGTAGAAGCGAAACTCGCCGGGATCGTCGCCATCGCCGTCGCCGTTGGCATCGTGCAGATAGTAGGCATAGCTGCTGCCGCCCTTGAGGTTGCTCCGCACCTCCGGCACGCCCGCCTGATACAGCCATGCGGGATTTTTCCGCCCGGTATAGACCATGACCATCACGTAGAGGTCGTTTTGCGCCACCTGCTCGATCAGCGTATCCAGCGCCGTCCAGTCGAACTGGTTATCCTCCGGCTCGATCTCATCCCAGCCCACCGCGACAAGCTGGCCTTTGTACCACGGCCTGCCCGCCTTGCTGGCGCCGGTGCCCCAAATGCCCCAGATGCCCGTGTAATCGGGCTTGCTCAGCGTGGCGCTATCCGGCATGGCGGTGGCGCTCAAGCCCGGCATCGTCGGCGCGGGCGTGGCAGCCGCCGCCTCAGGAGTGACCACAGTCGCTGTGCGCTTCAGCGCGGTAGCTGTTCGGCGCGCGGCCTGCTTGCCCGTCGAGTCGGTCGCGGGCGGCTGCTGGCAGGCGACCAGCGCGAGCACGCCAAGCAGCAGCAGGCGATAGAGCGACCGGAAGCGCTTGTGCTCAACGTTCCAGGTTTTGAGTTTCGAGTTCAACGTTTCACGTTTCACGTTTCACGTTGCAGGCCCTCACCCCGGGCCGGGGTACCATGCCGGGCACCAGGCCCAGAGGGCATCCGGTTCTTGGTTCTATCCTCGGTGCAGCTGCTCGACGAGCGAGACATAGCCCGCGCTGACGGTCGCCCAGTTATAGCGCTGATTGAACTGATCGGCGTGCCGGACAAAGGCCGCGAGTCGCTGGCGGTCGTGGTAGAGCAGCGTGATGCAGCGCGCGAGATCCTCGACATCGCCGGGCGTGAAGAACTGGACCATCGTGTCATCAAAGTAGGCGGCGATGGCCGACGTGCGCGCGGCGATGGCGGGCACGCCCAGCGCGGCGTACTCCATCAGCTTGGTTGGCAGAATGCCGTCGGTGAAGACATCCTGGCGATAAGGCACAATGCCCACATCGGCCTGCCGGATCAACTGCGGCATCTGCGGCGTGGGCACAAACTGGGTGCTAAATCGCACATGCTCGTGCAGCCCAAGCTCATCGGTAAGCTGTACCAGCGCCTCGCGGTACTCCCCAACGCCGTGGATCGTCAGGTAGACATCAGGGAGGCTGCGGCGCACAATGTCGATCGCCCGGATCGCCAGATCGATGCCGTAGCGCTCGGTGAGCGTGCCGTGGTACAGGACATGAAACGCGCGCTGGCTGCGCTCCGGCTGTGCCGTGGCGGCAGCCGCATGAAAGATCCGATCGTCGGCGACATTCATCACCACCGAAACCTTTGCGGCATCCAGCCCGCGCTCGATCAGCGTCTCGCGCCACAGATCGGTGACGGTAATCACATGATCGGCGAAGCGACAGGCGAGCTGCTCCTGCCAGCGCACGCAGCGCACCGGCCAGCTTGACATCGTGCTTCGGAAGCGCGACGCATAAAACTCAGGCATCACGTCATGAATATCGAGGATCACCCGCGCCCCGGCTAATTTTGGCACGAGCGCCGCAAAGACCAGAAAGTCTGGCAGGTTATGGATCTGCACCACATCGTAGCGCTGGCGACGGTGCAGCAGCGCCAGCCTGGCGAACGCCGCCGTGAAAAAGGCCAGATACTCAAGGAGCTGAACGGCAGCCCCGCTGCCCCGGTGGCGCTTGACCGGCAGGCGGAAGATGCGCACACCGTTATGCGTATCGACGGCTGGCTCTCCGTCCTGCCGCAGGCAGATCACATCGACCTCGTAGCCGTGCTTGAGCAGCGCGCTGACTTCGCGCTCCACGCGCGGCTCGCGCACGGGGTAGTAGGCGTGGACAACCATACAATGTCGGCGCTGGCGGGCCTCGGCGCGATTGTGCATCTCGTACCTCCAAACACATTAATCTTTGCGCGTAGCCGACAACGTGCCCTGCGGCAGGCCGTCGTCGTAGGTTTCTCCGCTCAGGGTCTGCCAGTCCGCCGAAAGCGACAGCCGGTACTCGTTCGCGTCGATCAGATCGTAGGGGTCGTCCTGGGTATGGCTGCCGATCGTGATGCGGCGGCTGTCTGGATCGAAGGTGCCTCTGACGGAGGCGCGCGCCTGCTGCCCGATCGCTAGCTGCTCCTCTGGACGCGGCGTGATCTTGAGTCGCCAGTTGATCGAGCCGCTCACACGATTAGTCGGGCTGATCTTGAGCCTGACGCGACAGGCGTAGAGGTAGCCGGTGGCCGTGCCGCACTCGCCCTCCCAGACGATGCTGCTGCTCTGCGGCGTCGCTTCTGGCGCTGGCCGGAGCAGAAACGCGGTCGTGCCGATCGCAAGCAGAGCAGCGATCCCGATCAGCGCCGCGATGGAGCGCCCGGACTTCCAGCGCCGTGGCGCTTGCTCTGCAGGCGGCAGGTGTGCGGCGCGCGCGGCCTGCTGATCGACGATCTGATCGGGCAGCGCTGGCACGAGCGAGAGCGCCGGACGTGCTGATCGAGCGCGGTCGTAGTGCGCGCGCTTGTCGGGATGGCTGAGCACGTCGTAGGCTTGGTTTAGCTCCTGCATGCGGCGGTCTGCGAACGGCACAGCTTGCGCGTCGGGATGATACTTCTGCGCCAGCCGCCGGTAGGCCGCCGCGATCACCTCAGGCTCCGCAGCAGGATCGACCTGCAAGATTTTGTAGTAATCTTCCTGATTCATGGCCTTCATCCGCCGATAGGCCGGGGTTTGGGGCGAGTCCCCAACCTTCCCCTGCGCTACCAGCAGATCCCCTGGTAGTGACCGTTCGAGGTTGGATTGCCGTCGGCCAGGCGCACCAGATCGATTAGCATCTGATCGTCGCGCAGCCGGGGCAGCACCGTGCTGAACTCGGGCGCTTTGTTGCCGATCACGATCAGCTCGCTGCTCTCCAGAATCGTCTCAAGCGAGTCGCTCATGATCGAGGCGATATGCGGAATCTCGTGCTCGATATAGGCGCGATTCGCGCCGTGCAGGTTGGCGAGCGAGACATTTCTGTCGTAGACCCGCACGTGGTAGCCTTTGCCGATCAATAGCTCGATCAGCTCGACCATCGGACTTTCGCGCAGGTCGTCGGTTCCGGCTTTGAAGCTGAAGCCGAGCACGCCGATCCGTTTGCGGCCCGTTTGTTTGATCATGTTGTAGGCGACATCGATCTGGTGATGGTTACTCAGCAGGATCGACCCCAGCAGCGGCGGGTAGATGTCGAAGTGGTGGCAGGCATACAGGATCGCCCGCAGGTCTTTGGGCAGGCACGAGCCGCCGAAGGCAAAGCCGGGCTTGAGGTAGTATGGCGACAGGTTGAGCTTGGTATCCATGCAGATTATATCCATGACCTGATGGCTATCGATCTGCTGCTGCTTGCAGAGATTGCCGATCTCGTTGGCGAATGTCACCTTCAGCGCGTGAAACGCATTGCTGACATACTTGACCATCTCGGCAACCTTGAACGGCACGACGATCAGCGGCGCGGTGATCGCCGCGTAGAGCTGGCTTGCCGTCGCCGCGACGCGCTGGTCGTCGCTGCCGATCACGGTGAAGGGCGGCGCGTAAAAGTCTTTGATCGAGCTGCCCTCGCGCAAAAACTCAGGGTTGAAGCACACGCCGAAATCCTGCCCGGCGGTCTTCCGCGATGCCCGCTCCAGCGTCGGGATCACCACGCTCTCGGTGCTGCCGGGCAGCATCGTGCTGCGGACGACGATCGTGTGATAGCCGGGCTTGGTTGCCAGCGCCGCGCCGATGTGCTCGCTGACGCGCTCGACGTACTCCAGGTTCAGGCTGCCGTTGGGATTGCTGGGCGTGCCCACGCAGATAAACGAGAGATCGCTCTGATGGACCGCCTGGGTGACATCGGTGGTCGCGCGAATGCGCCCATCGACCACGCCCTTGCGCAGCAGCTCGCCGAGGCCCTCCTCGATGACGGGGCTGATCCCCTCTTCGATCATCTCAACCTTGGTCCGATTGACATCGACGCCGATCACGTCAAATCCGTTGTCGGCGAGGCATGCCACCGAGACAGAACCGACATATCCCAATCCGAATACACTGATAGATGTCATAGCCAATCCTCCCTATCGCGGGAATGGTTGCGTTGGCATGATTGTCGTCAACGCAGAGGAGTGTGCAGGGCCATGCCATATTCACAGCGCTCCACAAGCGCTGTGAGCCGTGCGAATTGGGCCTCCCACGCCTGACGCCGCTGTAGGCGGAAATCAATCACGTCACGCTCCAAGTCACGGTGGACCTGCTGCATTCGACGCACGCCCTCAGCGATCGATTCAGGCGTGTTAGCCACAAACAGCGCGCCCTGCGCGAACAGCTCACGGAGGTACGGCCAATCCGAGGTGATTAACGGCTTGCCAAGCGATACAGCTTCGCACCCACCACTCTGTAACGTATGGTCGCGGGTAGTGAGGGCCATCACCGCATGTGCGCTTCGCAACAGCCCGAAATACTGTGGATCCGGCAGGAAGTCGGTAAAGGTGACGTTTGGCAAAGCCGTTGCCGAGATCGTCCTGGGGGCCTTCTGCTTGCTACCAGTGATATAGAAATGTACCTCTGGTATCATCTTGGCAGCTACCAACACCGCATCCAGGGGCTCGTCTGCCGAGAACGTGTTGACGTACGCAATAGAAAAGGTGGCCGCCGTCGAAAACGACTCGCCGGGCGGCAAGTCAACAAATGGGTCAGGCAACACCAGCGCAGCGCCTCCCCATGACTCGACGACGCCTGCCCAGTGATCATTTGTGACCAGGTTGACCAGTGCATGTTGTACTAGTCGCTGCTGGATCGGTAGCGCCCATGCCCAACGCGGTCCAAATGAGTCCGAGTGGTGATCCAACACGAGATGCGCGCCAGATAGCCGGCAATACCAATCCGCGACCAGACCGCACACAAACGGCGGACTCTGCGCAAATACGACACGAGGGCGTTCGGCAAGGAGGAGTTGCAGTGTCCGCATAGCCTGCAGCAGATATTTCGGTGGCGCATAGATCGGCACCTTAAACTTGAGATAATGAATAAAATACAGGTCTGCGCCCAGCTCCCGCGCTAGCAGCTCGCTCCGGCGTCCGTATGGCGCCCATGCAATAAACGTCCGTTGGTTGGTGGTCCGCAGCATGGGTACCCTCCTACAGGTCGGCGGTCATCCCGTACTCCATCGACTCCGCGACGTAGCCGGGCGCTGGCGGAACTGACATCTGCTTTGCGGGCTGTGGCGGTGATGGAAACCAATCCGGCCACAGGAGTGCCGCCAGCCGTGCCACATTCCGCTTACTATCAAAACGCTCCGTTACGGTCCGGCGAGCATGTTTGCCCAACCGATCCCTCAAGGAGGCATCATCCAGCAGGCGGCCCAGAGCTGCGGCTAGTGCAGCCGGATCATGGGGCGGTACGAGCAATCCACTGACTTCGTGCTCGACAAGTTCGGGAATGGCCGAAATGGCGGATGATACGACAGGTAGCTGCATCGACATCGCCTCGGCCAGCACATTGGGTAAGCCGTCCATGTCGCCATCGGTTGATCGCTGGCAGGCGAGCGCAAAGACGGTCGCGCAGCGGTACTCTTCGATCACTGCCTCATGCGGCAATGCGCCACACAAGTGCACGGTTTCCTCCAGACCAAGCTGCCGGATCTGTGTTGCCAACGTGCCATGCAGCGGACCTTGTCCGATAATGCGGCAGACAAATGTGTAGCCCTGGTCGCGGAGCAGACGACAGGCCGCGATAAGAACGGCAAAGCCCTTGCGCTCAGCTAGCTGCCCGACCGACACAATCACTGGTTGAGGAATGGCATTGACCGGCGTCGCCTGGTACCGCTCTAGGTCCAGACCGTGATGGACGCAGATGATCTTGCGGCCAAGCTCTGGCCCGACGATTGACTCAACCTGGCGTTGGTTGGCGTGCGTGCAGGTGACAACATGGGCTGCATGCTCGATCTTTTCACCGACCAGTACCGGTTGCACGAAAATATCGGGACCCGCATGGATCGACAGCGAGTAGGGCTTGCCCAGCAAGCGACTCATCACTAGGGTCACAGTAGCCGCTCGTTCGGCGAAGTGGGCATGGAGAGCATCGCATGCGTGATTCCGTATAAGGTAGGCGGCATACACGCCCTCGCCGAAATGTAGGAGCGTCATCCAGCGCGCTTGTTCGGTGGGATGTGTGCGCGACGCGAGGTAGCACAGCGTTGCGAAATAGCGCCTCGCGTGCCGCAGGCTGAAGTACATATGACTCAAAAGTAGCCGCACCCAGACGACCGGCAGCAGGTAGGTAACGGCCTCCTGCAACGCCTGCTGCTCCGCCGAAAGAACTCCCGTTGTCCGGCGGATCGAGACGACGCGCACATCGACGCCTGCCGCTCGCAGCGCGATAATCTCGCGGTCGATGAACGTCGTCGTCAGCGATGGATACGTCCCGATGATGTAGGTGAGCCGTAATCCCGCTGCCTCAGACGACGATCGCTGCTTACTGCTCATGGCTATCGCTCCCAACTATCTCATACTGGGCGGCGCGCGCCCCTTGCGACTGTGGCTGCGTGTGCCGTCGCGACCGCCGCTGCCTGGCCTGATCGCGCACGTGCAGGTACAGGGCAAGATGCTGCTGTGCCTGCTGCTGCGCGCTGAAGGCCGCGATCACCCGCCGCTGCGCGGCTTCGCCCATCGCGCGCGCCCGATCGGGATCGGCAAGCAGGTGGCCGATCGCCGCGCGAAGCTGCCGCACGTCGCCGGGCGGGACCAGCAGCCCCGTCTCATCGGGCTGCATCACCTCGCGCGTGCCTGAGACATCGGTGGCGATCACCGGCAGCCCGCTTGCCATCGCCTCGATCAGCGCCATCGGCAGGCCCTCCCACAGCGACGGCAGCACGAAGTAATCGCTGGCCGCCAGCAGCTCCGGCACATCGTCACGATTGCCCAGGAAATGCACATGCCCCTCAAGACCTGAGTCGCGCGTCTGCTGCTCAAGGGCGGCGCGTAGCTCGCCATCGCCGACAACCAGGATATGCAGATCGGGCTGCTGGGCCACAGCCTCGGTCGCCGCGTCGAGCAGGTAGCGGTGGCCTTTCTGGGCCTTCAGCGTCCCGACCACGATCAGCAGGCGGGCAGCGTCGGGCAATCCTAGCCGGCAACGGAGCGCCCCACGATCGACGGAGCGCCGGTAGCGCTGAACGTCGACGCCGTTGCGGATCACGGCGATTTTGTCGTGAACCGGCCCGATCGTCTCGACGATCGCGGCTGGCACCTGGCCTGAGACGGCGATAAAGCCGCCGACCCAGCGCGCGCCGATGCGGTAGAGCAGGCGATAGATCGCGCGCTTGGGCCGGAGCAGCCAGCGGTGACGCGCAAGCTGATCGGGGCGCAGGGCAAAGTTGTAGTTATGAATCGTCCAGAAGACCTGGAGCCGATCGTTGCGAAAGCGTAAGCTCAGCACCAGAAAATCCAGCACTCTGAGCAGATGGGTCTGGATGATCTCGACGTTATACTCGGCGACCAGCCCGGCCAGCGCCCGCCGGATGCGCAGCATATCGAGGATGAAGCGCGGCAGGTTCAGGATGCTGGCGCGGCGGCGGGGCAGCACCGCGACGGGCACGCCCAGGTGCTCGATCGACTCGCGGAGCGGGCCGTCCTTGAAGGTGCAGACCACGACGCGGCAGCCCGCCGCTGGCAGATAGGCTGCCAGCGTGCGCACCACCTCCTGCGCGCCCCCGGTATCGAGGTTGCTGATGATATGCATCGCGGTCAATCGGCCCTGCTCCACGATCAGCTCCTTGTGCTACTGGTTAAACCCGAAATCGTCGACGTAGATCGTCGCGTTCAGATTGCTGGTGACGAGCAGCACCTCAGCGCGCACCGTTCCGGCTGGCGAGGTCGCGCTGCGTGCCACCTGGGTCCACGCGCCGCCAGTGCTGCCGGTGAAGCTCTGAAGCGTGTCGGTGCGCAGCGCGTTGTTGCTGGCGTCGCGCCATCTCACCTTGAGCCTGAAGCTAAACGTATCGCCGGTAGGCGGAATATTGACCCAGCCGCCGAGGTTGTAGGTTGTGCCAGCGAAGATATTGTTGATCGCCTGCTTGATCGTCGCGCCGGAGTTATCGGCGGCGAAGAAGCGCCCGGAGTAGCTGCCGCTATGCGCCGCCGACGCGCTGCGCGTAAACTGGCTGTGGGTGCTCCAATTGTCGGGCTTGCCGTCGTTGTTGGCGTCCAGCTCAAAGCCGGGATTGAGCAGGAGGTTAGCACCCGGCGGCGGTGGCGGCGGCGCTGCTGTGATCGAAATCTCGTAGATTTTGCCGTCGTTCTCGTTGGGGTCGACATTGTTATCGACGCCGCGCTCGACAATGTAGAGGTGCTGCTCGGCGCTGTTGTTGCTGCCCGGCGCGAGCGTCACGTCCGCCGGGTTGGTCGCTCCGACGAGCGCAGCCAGGTCGATACTCTGGATCAGACGGCCTGAGGTTGTCACCTCGCTGAGGCTATCGTTGCGCCGATCGATGATCCAGAGGTTGCCGGTGCGCGGGTCATAATCAATGCCCTCCGGGTCGGCAATGCCGAGCACTCCCGTGTCGAACGAGGTCGTCGGGTCGCTCGCCTCGAAGATGCCATTGCCGCCGTCCGAGGTGATGTAGATCTGCGACCCTGCACCGTCGACGGTATAGAGCTTGCCCGCGCCTAACGACAGACCTTCGGGATCGCCGTTGCCGAAGCCTGAGGTCAGAAAAGGCCGCCGCCGATCGTCCGGCGTTCCGAACTCGCCGTCCGCTCCAAGATCGATGTCAAAGATCGTCTGCTGGCTGTCGTTTGAGACAAACCAGTGACCATTCGCGGCAATATCGATGTCGATGCCCACCGGCTCTTTGTTCCAACTGGTTGTATTGTAGGTTCTGACCAGGCTCCCCGCGCGCGTCGACTCGAACACGTTTGCGCCGGCCCAGATGTTCATCTCCTCGACCTCGCCGTCGACGGTGACAAGGTGATCGCGCTGAGCCCAGTAGGTGATACCGGATGGATCGGGACTTGGCGGCGACCAGCGAGAGGTGTCGATGACCCGGATCAACGTGGCTGTTTCATGAACCGTGAGCGGCGCGCTTCCCGCCGAACGGACGCTGCCCGACGCAAGAACTATGGCGGTCACGACAAGAAGCGACCAGACCGATGGACGTTGGCGATGGCTATGCATACAATCCTTCTTTCCCAACTACGTCACTACCGTGATTTGATCCGGCATAACGATTAGGCTCGGGTCGGGTTGGCTGCCGGAATGATCGTGTGGGGTGCTGGCGCGCGCCCCCAGCGGTTACGGAACGCTTCCAGAACGTGCCAGGCGAGAATGCGCGCCATGTTCGAGGGCCAATCGACGCTTGCGAAGATCAGCCGATCGCTGAGTGATAGGTGTAGCGGCTCTAGCTCGTAGCCGTAGGCACGCATCTGGCGACCGACATACGCCTGCATGAACGCGAGATCGCGTGGCGATAGCACCTTGCGGAACTTGCCGATCGATGTGGTCGAGATCTGGCCGGGCGTGTGCGTGCCATACGAGCTGTTGCCGCCCCGGTTGCGGTGCGCTGGCGCTCCCTCCATGGTGAGCATCGCGGGTGTGTACGGCTCGCCGATAAAAGCGCAGACCTGGCGCAGCGTGGCCTCTGGCTGCTCAACCAGCGTCTCGTAGCGCACGATCAGGTAGCGGTCGGGGT
>DASUTC010000125.1 GCA_036374795.1 Herpetosiphonaceae bacterium | reverse complement strand
TCGCGCTCCTGCCGGAGCTGTTCATTCTCGCGCCGCAGGCGCACCAGCTCGTCATCACAAGGATGTCCAGGACCAGGAAAGGCACGTTCACCATCAGCCGAAAACTCGCGAATCCACCGACGGAGGGTCTGGGCATCAATGCCCATATCGCGTGCCACCTGGGCGCGCTTCATACCGCGCTCAGTCACGAGTTTGACGGTCTCGACCTTCAACTCGCGCGTATAGGGTTTGCGTGGTGCCATCGTGTCACCTCGTATCCGCTATTGTAAGCTACGCGACGTGTCCACGAAACCGGGGGAGCCTCAGTTCATGTCTTGGGCAATACCACTGACATATCACCCTTCAGCAAGGCCGAGCGCCAGGCCGCATGCAAGAATCGCAAGCTAGAGCAGCGCTATCCGCTGCTGCACTATGCCAGGATCTTAGAGCAGGTGGTCGAGCGCTGGATCGCCGAGCGGCACGGCCTCCATCGGCAGCACCGTGATGCAGCGTCAGCGGTCGTCCCGCTGGTCCAGCGCGGTGAGCGTGTGGGCCAACTGGATGAGGAGCCTGGCCGCCAGCACCGGAGAGGCCAGCACCTGCACCACCTGATCGCCATCCACCCGCACGGTCCCCTGCTCCGTCAACACATGCAGCTTTTTGCCAGCGTGCCCAAAGGTGGCAACGACGCCGAGCGTGCCATCGGGCAGGCGGACCAGCGCCCCGTCACCGGCACTGCGGAGCGGCTGCTGGCCCGCGGTGGACAACAAGCCGAGCCGCAGCTCATCCAGGGGTGCCACCGTAAGACGCCGTCGTTTCATCAACAGCTTCCCTTCAGGGGCGGAAACCCAGGGGCAAGTCCTGGGAGGAGCGCCCGGTTTCAACCCGCTTCAGAGTCCCTCGGTGTGACGGTAGCTGGGGTAGCCTCCTCGTCGGGTGTACGACACGCAGCCTGTGGGTGGATACGGTGCACACGCACCTGATCACCTGAGCCGTGCGGTTCTGCCGGAGCAGTCGTTCGGCAGGTACCATGCTCAACGCCAGCGCCATCAGGCTGGGTCCTCGCGCTCGGATTCGTCCGAGCGGCGTGTACGCGCGCCAGACGACTCGGATGCTCAACGCTCGTTGAGGAGCGCCAGAGGAAAGCCCAATCCGTTCAGGATTGGGTAGCTTACAACCCTTGGCTGAGTCCTGTACATCGGCTGGAGGGTGACAACGGTTGGCTTTAAAAGGGGGGCGCCTCCCGAAGCGTAGCAACCTCCCTTCCCGATACTGGGAAGGGAGGGCGTCTATGTTCCAGCGACCACTCTGGGTCGCCTGTGCGTTCCACCGCGCCGTTTACCGCTCTGCGGCACGGTGTGTGATCCCATTTATTGGACGAAGAACGTGGCACTGGAAGGCGCCGATCGGTTGCCGGCGCCGTCGACCGCGATGAGGGTGACCGTGTTATCGCCTGTGTGGGTGGTGTATACGACGGCTCGATCACCGGTCATGGTGTGGTCTAGCACACCATTCAGGTAGATCTCATACGCGATGGACGCTTGCGCGGTCTGGTCGTCGAAGGACGGCCCCCAGAATATATGCACTTCTAAACCACCGACATCCCCACCCCAACAGCAGCCGGGCGAGGAGGGTGGCGCTGTGTCCGTCGTGCTGACGGCAGGGGTCGTCACCGTAAGGACGTTGCTCGGCGCCGACACGTTCCCCCCGTACTCGTCGTGCGCCTGGACGGTGATCGCATAGGTGGTCTCGGGGGTCAGCCCATGCACAACCGCTGCTACGACGTTCAAGGTCTCCACGCCGCTCGGACTGCCGTTCACAAAGACCTGATACCGGATGTGAAGCCCGTCGTCGGTGGAGGCGGTCCACCGGAGTGACACTTCCGTCGGGTTCACCCCCGCCAGCGATACAACCGGCGGACTGGGAGGCGTGGTGTCAGGGGGCGTCGTCACGGTCAACGTGTTACTTCGCTGCGATATGTTGCCCGACCCATCGACGGCGTCGACATAGAACGCGTAGGTATTGGCTGGCACCAACGCCACACTGTACGTGGTTTGCGTCTGGGGCAAGGTGGTGGTGGAGCCCCAGCTCACAACGACCCGGTAGGTAAAGGTGCCCGAGTTATCCGTGGATGGGTCCCAGGCCAGCGTCGCACGGTGCGGCGTTAGAGACGTTACGCGCAGGTTAGCTGGCTTGGTCGGTGGTTTACGGTCTCCGGCAGCCAATGCCGGCGCGGTGCCGAGACCGAGGGCGAGTCCTAAAGCAAGCGCCGCAGCCCGCGCTGCAACCCAGAAAGGATGCCGTCTGCTCATGGTGGTTCCTCCTCGCGTACATGTGGTGTGGAGCGCACCAGGTACGTACGCGGATTCGCTGCAACGCTGCAGATACCGCATGGCCGCTGCGGTGGCACACACCGTCGTATTCAGGTGTCGGCAAGCAGAACTCGTTCTATCAGAACATACGATCCAGGGCGCCCCGTTTGATCTGTCAGGCTGCACGCAATCCATCGAAAAGGCCGCAGGGGACGGTCGCCTTGGCCCAAAGGGCACCTCGACCGGGGAATGCGGCAGCGTCCTAAGCAGGTGTTAGAACGTCTTGGTCACATTGCTGTGGCCGCCCAACGGCAAGCTTGCTCAGGTGGCATCGCCCGAAAGAAGGCAAACACCGTTTGACGGAGGACCTCCAGCGACCCATACAGGCGGTTCAGGGCAATGGTGTTCTTGAGCTGCAACCAGATCCGCTCGACGGGGGTGAGATGGGCACAATGCGTTGGCAGAAAGAGTAAGGTGAGGCGCGGTTCGTCCGCGACCCACGTCATCACTTTGTGCGCCGTGTGACTGCGCTGAGGTTCTGACGAAATGGTACCTTCAGGAGTGATCTAGTTTTATCAAGCATGTACAGGATTCTGCTGTGCCGCTTGTGCACAAAGATCCGCGATATGCATTAATCTTCTGTAGTACTATAGATCATAGAAGATTACGACGACATGCCGGTATCGAGGAGGGAGAATAGATTGGCGTCAGCGTGATCACACGCGACTCGCGCGGCTGCAGCGCGCATCAATCCATACGAGGCGCTGTAGGAGACCCGCCATCCGCCCGGAAGCCGTACCACGCTCAATCACCCTACAAAAATACGCGCTGCTGTTCCCCGGCGGCGACCGTCCATCCGTGACGAACGAGGAACCGTTGCTTAAAGGTGCCAAGCATGCCTATAACATCAGAGGTATGGATCGCTTGTGCTGACCCTGAGGCCGCTGGATTGGCAACCATGGTTCGTGACATGCTGGGACGTAGCCATATTCATCCCCACCTTCTCACCACCGATGGTTCCGCTGGCATGGGCGTGCTCTGCTTCAGCACAATGACGATGGAGCTACAAGATCAGGTGCGGCAGATGAGCCGCAATGGCGTACAGCGCGTGCTTGCGCTGGCCGGCAAGCGAGCGCAGATGCCTGATGGCGCGGCGTGGACGCTGCTGCGAGCAGGCGCGTCGGATGTCCTTGCATGGGACGGATCGCCTCAGCTTGCACAGATCATCCCGGCGCGCTTCGAGCGCTGGCAGGCCGTCGATGCCATCCTTGATACGCCGCTCGTACGGAACAGCCTTGTAGGACAAAGCCCTGTATGGATCGCGGCGCTGCGGCAAATCGTGGAGGTAGCCCACTTTACCGACGCGTCGATCTTGATCACGGGGGAAACCGGAACCGGCAAAGAATTAGTAGGCCGCCTGACTCACACCCTTGATCCACGACGCGACAAGCGCGATCTGATCGTGCTCGACTGCACGACGATCGTGCCGGAGCTTGCGGGCAGCGAGTTTTGGGGCCATGAGCGCGGCGCGTTTACCAACGCCGTTGCCGCGCGAGACGGCGCGTTTGCCCTGGCTGACGGCGGAACCTTGTTTCTTGACGAGGTTGGTGAGCTACCGCCTGCGCTCCAGCCGCAGCTTCTGCGGGTGGTCCAGGAGCATACCTATAAGCGCGTCGGCAGCAACACCTGGCGGCAAAGCCATTTCCGGCTGGTCTGCGCAACCCACCGCGATTTGCTGCACGATGTAGCGAGCGGGCAATTCCGCCGCGATTTGTACCATCGCATTGCAACCTGGACCTGTCGATTGCCGCCGCTCCGTGAGCGTGTCGATGATATTCTGCCGCTTGCCGAACACATCATGCGTCAGGCACAGCCCGATCAGGAGCCTCCAGTGCTGGATCCTTCGGTGCGAGCCTATCTGCTGACGCGAGAATATCCCGGCAATGTGCGCGACTTGAAGCAGTGTGTGTTGCGAATGTGGCACCGCCATGTTGGACCTGGCCCGATGACCGTCGGCGATATTCCTCCTGAGGAGTGGCCGGTGAATCCGCACGACGACGATTGGCCGGATGCAGCCTTTGAGCAGCCGATTCGCCAGGCATTGGCGCGTGGCGTTGGCCTCAAGGATTTGCGGCGCATGGTTGATGATCTGGCGATCCGCATGACCATCAACGATGAGCAGGGCAACCTGCAACGCGCCGCCCAACGGCTCGGCGTCACCGATCGCGCCCTTCAGATTCGGCAGGCGAATCGTCGCCATGCCCTCGCTCCCGATGCAGCCGACAGCCTCAATTAATCCGTGTTGTCCAGGGGTCGGGTCAACAACCCAAGCCTAAAGGCGAGGGCTTGCACCTAGCCGGGGTGCCCTTTGGGCCAAGCGGTCGGGTTTCCGCCCCTGAAGGGAAGCTATCTATGCGCCTTGGTCCGGCAGACGGATGTCGGCTGCTCGCGCTGTCGATCCTTGCGCTCCCCTGATCCTCAGCGGCGGCCTGCGCACATGGGCGATCAGCCTCAGCAGATTGCCGCCGAACACCAGCGCCTCATCGTCTTCAGACAAATGTAAGGCCCGGACCTTGGCAAGCTCAACGCCCGGATGCAGCCAGGGGCCGTCCGATCCAAACAGAATCTTGCGCGGACCTGCCCGCTCTACCGCCTGCTCCAACAGATCGAAGCGCCGCACGCCTGATGTATCCGTGTAGATGTTGGCGTGACGCGCCAGATGATCGATACACGCAACCTGGGCGGCCCAATCGTCGCTGAAGCTGCCAAGATGCGGGATAATAAAGGCGACATCGGGATATTCCGTCGCCAGCAGCTCCACGATCGATACCTCGCCCATCACGTCATACAGCACCGGCAGCCGCCAGATTCGCGCGGCCTCGCAAATCTGGCGCGTGATCCGCCCGTCATAGCGGTGGACCTTGATCCCGCAAAAGCCGTAGCGGGCAACCGCCGTCTGCACCAGCATCTGTACCCGGCCTCGATCTCTGACGGGATGCACGAACGCGAAGCCCCAGAAGCGATCAGGTCGACTCCGCACGATCCGCGCGACAGCCCGATTGGCCGCGCTGTAGTCGGAGTGGAACGCGGAGAAGAGGACCGTCCGCTCGATACCCGCCTCGGTGGCGCGTTCGAGGTAGCGATCGAGCGGCGCGGCAGTATCCCACGGGCCGGTCAGCCCGTCGCCGTTCCCAGCATGGCAGTGGCAATCAATGATCATGCGCTCACCATACGCCTCTGACGCGGCAACACCCACCGGATGGTTCCTTACAACAGGTACCTGTCAGCGTACCCCAAGCAGGGCGTTCCCCAACGACCGATACCTACTGAGGAATCTCCAGGTGATAGCCGGGGTCGTCAGGCGGCACCAGAAACTTGGTCACGCGCCGATCTGCCCGAACCGCCCGCTCGAACGCAGGCTTGTTCGCGATCGACGACGGCGCGATGTCGAAGACGTTGAGGACCTGAGGATCGGAGGCGTGACGCGATACGTTCGTCGGGCCGATCTCGCGAATCTTGCGCTCCATGTCGGCTTTGATCTGGTCCGCGCTCTTGTTGACCGCCTTGGACCGCGCGTACACGTCGATCACCTGATCGCCAGCCGCGCCGTAGAGCCGCTTCTGGTGCTCGACGCCGTACTGCTCCAGGTTGTTGTACATGACCCGCGCCTGATTGGACGGATCGCGCGATGTGCTGGAAATCATCGCGCTCTTGAGCCCAGCGCTGCGTAGAATATCCTCCAGCACCCGCCGCGAGTAGGGCGTCAAATCAGCGGGGTTCGCCGTGGACGCGAATTGGATCGACACGCCGCCGCGTGACGGTGTGCCGCCCGGCGTCGGGATGGACGGCAGCCAGCTCGGAAGACCGGATGACGTGCCGCCGGTTGGGGGAGCGCCAGCGCCCGCCGCGATCAAGGCTGCTTCGGTCTGCGGCCCAACGATTCCATCCGCCGTTAACCCGTGCCGCTGCTGGAAGCTTCTGATCGCGCTCCGGGTTTGCGTTCCACTGATCCCGTCTTCCGCCAGCTTCGTGCCGAGCATGCGATTCAACGAGCGCTGCACCCACTGGATGTAGGCTGAGCTTGTTCGATCGACCTCCTGTTCGATCTCCGTCAGGTGCTCCATGTCGAGGGCTTCCGACATCTGACCGAACATGCCGTCGTAGCCTTCGTCCTCGTACTCATACCAGCTTCCGGGTAGCTCATCCAACGCCTCCGCGAGCTCAAGCTGGCCTGAAGCTGGCGGGTTGTACTCCCAGTGCCAGGGCTCAGCCGTGTACGGGTAGAAGCCGAAGCGCTCAGCTTGGGCTGCCAGCCACGTAAAGGCAGGCAGTGTCCGCAGATATGCCACCTGGGAGCTTGCGTTCTTACCGCCGAGATAGAAGTCGATGGCGCGTCCGGTCTGGTGGGCGCTGTTGCCGGGTGGAGCCACCCACGTGCGGGCCTTATCCGGCGAGCCGTACTTCTTCAGCGCATTTTGCCAGAGCGTTTCCTGGGTTTCCGGGCTGCGATACCCGGACACCGGAAGGAGTAAGGGATCGGCGATGCCATCGGCTCGCGCGGCGCTGACGAGCGCTCGCCACGCGCTTGCCGCCAGCCGGTGCAGCGAGATCCGTTTCCCGCCATACCCGCTCACGGTTTCGAGATCGGCGGGCTGCGGCGGCGTTTTGTCCTTGATGCGGCCACCGCCGGGCGACTCGACTGAGATGGGCCTGAAGCTGGTCGATAGGCTGCCGCCTGCCGATGTGCCGCCCGGTTGGGGGCCTGTCGCGGATGCCAGGACCGGACGGACCAGGCGATCCCGAATATCGAGCCATTCTTTGCTGAGACGGTCAAAATTCGGCTCGCCGCGCTCAAGCTTCCGACCACCGCGCTCAGGGTGCCGCGCGAAAAACACCAGGCTCGCGAGTTTGTTCTCGTCGCGCTGTCCCCACAGCACGGCCATCCGAATCGCGAGCGGCTCCAGACCACGGCTCAGCGTTTTTAACACCGTCAGCGGCACGCCAAACAAGGTTGCAAGCGTGGAGCTGGTAGCGCTGTCAAGCTCGCCTTCGGGTGGGGCGCTCGGCTCAGGGGCGGGCGCTCCGTCTGAAGCTGCTGGCGCGGCCTGCGCGTCAGGAGGTGGACTGGCTTGCGCGTCGGCTGCCGGGCTGGCTTGTCCACCCTGCCCGCTCGTCGCCTCGGTCAGCGCTCGCTCGGTTGGCGGCCCCAGGATGCCATCGACGGGCAGCCCTTTTTGCTGCTGAAACGTCCGAATCGCCTCGCGGGTTTCCGGCCCCAGCACGCCATTGACCGGCAGGCGCATGCCCAGCACCTGATTCAAGCGGTTCTGCGCCCAGCGCACCTGCTCCGAGCCGCCCGCCGACTCAATGATCTGGGGTTGGGTGACATACAGCCCGCCGCCCAATATGGGATACGGCCACGGAGGGCGCGGAGGTCGACGGCGCGGCGGTTTGCGTCGCCGATCGGGCGGCGGCGGCTGGTCCGTTCGAGCGCGCGACTGCTGGCGCTGCCGAGACGCGGCGGCACGACCACCGCGAGCCATAGACCGGGATGATGGCGAGCCAGAACGTCCGCCGCGCTGTGCAGAACGTGACGGCTGCCTGCCTGCAAATCTGTGCTGGGGCGTTGCCGTGGATGAGCGGGCGGACGATCGACCGCCGAGCGAGCGCATCGGCGGTCTGCGGCCAACTTCGCCCTGCGTCTCCTCCCATTCGGGATCGATCAGGTCAAGCTCATCAAACAGCGTAAAGCCTTCAAACGGCTCCGCTTCAACAGGTCTGGAACGCTGCATGACTACCTCCAAAGCTGTCGCTGCACCGCGCTGGCGGCAAGCTGGGCCAGCGCCTCCACCGTCTGGTCGATGGCATCGCGCCGATGCAGCGCCGTGATGATCAAACTCAGTCGCCCGCCGCCATCACCTCTGGCGCGGTGCAGGATCGTGTGGATGCCCCGGCGACGCAGATGTTCGTACAGCCAGGCGGCATCCATGCCATCGCAGTCGATCGTCTGCACGGGAAAGATCCCGCCCGTCGCGCGTAAGCCCGCTGCTGCCAGGGCTTGCCGGAAATAGCGCACCCGGTGCAGTAGCCGTGCTCGCAGCAGCTCGCCGCGTAGGTGGTTGATCGCCAGGGCCTGGGCGGCGGCGCGAAAACTGGCGATCGAGGGCGGGCTGCAATGGACTCGCGTTTCGCTGTGCTCCTCGACGTGCTGAACCCAATCCGCGCTGCCCGCCAGCACGGTGATCGGCACGCCAAACGCTTTTGCCAGCGACGCGATCACCACGATCCGGGGATCATGCGCGCCACTCCAGCGCAGCGATCCACCACCGCCGCTGCCGTAGGCATTGGTCGCGCTCGGCCCGTCACCAAGAATGCCGAGCGCCTGGGTGTCGTCGATCACAAGCTGCCCGCCATGCGCCCGTACGATGTCACGATATGCCGCAAGCGGGGCGACCCGTCCACAACCAGGACAAACGCCGTCCGCGACCACCAGCGGCGCTCGTCCCAGCCGATCCTCGCCGATCGCTTCGCGCAGCGCGGCGACGGTGTAATGCGGGAATCGCCGGGTGTGAACGCCCTGCGCCGCCGCTCGCTCCACGCCCCAGCGCGCGATGGGATACACACCTGCATCGACGTAGATCGCGGTCTGCCGCCGATCGATCATGCCGAACACGTCCCAAAAAGCGTGCAGCGTGGATGGCGCGAGGAGGCTCCGATCGCAGCCCTGCAGCCGGGCAAGCTGCGCGGCGACGGCTGTCGCGCTTGATCCGTGATCGAGCGCGGCGGGCCGACCGGTGGTCAACTGGCGCCACGGACGGAGCGTCCGATGGGCGTGCCGCATGCCGAGGTACAGCGCTGAAGTCCAATCCAGCATGAGCACGCCTCCGCTTACTGTGGTTTCTTCGCGCCGATCTGCCGTGCCGGTTGGAGAGGGACGCCCTGCGAGGTCCCCTGATCGGTCAGCGCGCCACGTCGGCCCGCGCCGTTCTGTCCGTTCGATCGGCGCGGCAGCGCGGGCTGATCCCGCTCGGCGAGCCGTCGGCGGAGATGCAGCGACGGCTGGAGCGCCCGCTCGCCTGTCTGTCGGCTGTCGGTGGTGTCGGCGGTCAGGTCAACGCCTGTCACGGCGCGGTAGGCATGGATGTAGCTTTGGATGGCAGCGCGCCAGAAGCGCGCCCAATTCGCCGCCTGCGCCGGATCGTTCACGTCGAGCCACGCGCCGAAGCGGATCGTCAGCAGAATCTGCTCGCCGAAGGCCGCCAGATTGCGGAAATGCAGCACCGGGACATCGATCCAGCCCTGCAATGCCTTCATCGCATCCACGCGGTCCATCCATGCCTCAGGGTAGTCCACCATGATCCGCGTCGGCAAAAATTCCCGGAGCTCAGGCCGGGCAAGGATGTATTGCTGGATCAGCATTTCCTGCCGCGCGGTCGCGGGCAGATCGGCAAACTGATTGTGCGCGCCTTGCGACAGCAGCAGATGGACTTCTTTGAGCGCGTTCAAGAGCGGGAAGCCATCGGCAATGCGCGTGGTGTCGTCGTCCTGCTCGAAGAACACCGAGGCCAGATACAGCAGGTTGTGGAACGCTTCCAAGAACTGTGAGCGGTCATCGGCAAGCCGCACATTGGGAATGGCCTTGCCGTCGAGCGTCAGGCCGTAGTGATGACGATATTCGTAGGATCGGCGCAGCACGGTCAGACGATGCTGCTCATCCTGAATATAGCCCCAGAGCAGGTTATTCAACCCGCGCAGCGGATCGATCTCAAGATTCGCCAGCGGATCGCGATCGTTCGGGCCGTGGATATTCTGGAAGCGGCGGCTGATCGCGTTGATCGTCTGCACCACCATGCCCTGCTCGATCCAGTACGACCAGAGCAGCTCAAGGAAGCAGGGATTGGTCAGCTTGTCGCCGAGAATGCCGAAGCAGTCATCGATGATGTCGTTTTCGTCGCTGGGCAAGATCGAGCGCCGGATGCCAACGTCGCGCAGCTTGCCTTGCACGATTGCCAGGTAGGGAATCGTTACATCCTCCTGACCGTTGACCGTTTGCAGATAGCTGCTCCACATCTGGCGCATCTGCGCGCTGTCCAACGATACGCCCGTGCGACTTTGGAGGTCGTTCAGCTCAGCGTTCGAGAACGGGTAGCTTCTGAGCTCCACGCCGCAGTTCACCATCAAAAAGGCTTCGGTGGCGATCTTCAGGATGCGGTAGGCATCCGTGTCGTTGAAGGGCAGGGCGCGTCGCCGCGCGAGCTGATCCATCTGAGCAAGCAGCGGTTGAATCCGCGCTGTTGCGGCGCTATCGCCGCCACCACAGAACAGCAGATCCATGTAGCGCTGGTAGTTTTGGAACGATAGCGCATCGGTCGCGCTGCGGATGACGACCCACAGCGGCAGGTCAACGGTTTGCGCGACCGTCGATCGGTGCAATGTGACCGGCACCGGGCCGCTCACGCCGCGCAGCGCCACGGGAATGGTATCGCCACGGGCGAACGGGCGGGGCTGCACAGTCATATGCGTGACGCATGAGCTGCTGCTTCCGGAGCTATCCCTGACCGTCACCGTCGCGGTGTAGTCGCCCTCGCTCAGCCCCGTCGTATTCCAGCGCACCTCTTCCCTGGCCGGATGGTCCAGCGTGCCACCCGAAACGATCCACTGATAGCTGACGCCGGAGCGTGACGAGTCGGCCCGCAGGGTGACAACTGTTCCTTCGGTGACGATCTCAGCCGGACGCGCCGTACAGGAGACCGTCATCTGATCGTCGATGGATTGGGGCTGCGCCAGCTCAGGTGTGTCCGACGCATCGCCTGGTCCATCAGATTGTCCTGGTTTCATATCGGCCATATGATCCTCCCGTATGGGTTGCTTCACCTGAGGCAGCCCGCTCGATCAACCACGGCTCGCGCCCACCGCCGGGCGGCCCGACATCTGGGTCACGCGGCACGGCTGGCTGCTCCGCGATCATGGGCAGCGCTTGCAGGCGCGCAGCGGTGTCCAGCGTGCTTCGCAGCGCCCAGTAGCTCAGGAGATACACCAGCGTTCGTCCTTCGCCCTCAGGGCTGAGCCGTCCGTCGGCGCGCGCCTGCCCGAGCACGGCGAACCCCAGCGCAGGCGCGGTCCGTCGCATCCGCGTAGGCGACGCCTGCCACGCGGCATACTCCTCGGCGAGCCGTTCGGGCTGCCGATCGTCTGTCGCCAGCGCCTCGACCAGCGCGGTGCCACGCAGCGCGGCTGGACGGTGATGGATCAGCAGCGCCACAAAATCCGGCATGGTCGCCTGAAGCGCTGCCAGCAGCGTCCGCCGCTGCTCCGGCAGATCGGTTTGTGGATACAACTGCTCCCAGATCGCCGACAGCCTGCGCCACTGCGGGTGCGGATACAGGGCGTCGCCCATCGCGCAGCTCAGCTTGACCCGAATCCACGGGATCGGGTGGGGATCGTCGAGGCTGACCCGAAACACAAACGGACGGGGTAGGCTGACAACGCCCATCAATCCCAGCGTGGAGGTGATGCCCACTTTGGCAACAGACCAGAGATCCGCCACAATCTCGCTGATCCAGCGCTCCCACAACTGCCAGGCCAGCGCGTCGCTGCCCTCCTGCCGCGCCTGGAGCGCAGGCCGCAGCGAGGGAACGAGATCGAGCAGCGCCGAGCCTTGATGCCCCACTTCGTGGACCAGCGAGGACGCAATGCCACTGCCAACCATCCGCTCACGAGGCACGCGCACGATCGCGACCGGGTTATCACCCCCTGCCAGCCGGGTACGGGCGCGCCGGATCGCCGCGCCATGACCGCGATCGAGATAGCAGATCACCGGCGGTGGATCGTAGAAGCTTCCCGACAACCGCAGCGCGTCGGCAGCGACCACATCCAGCCCCGAAAGCCACACGCCCGTGTCGTGCTCGCTGCGCTGCGTCAGGACATCCGCGAACGTATCGAACTGTGACAGCACATCGTTGAAGCGCATCCGCAGCAGCGTAAAGCGGCGCTGAGCTTCTGCTGGTGTCACGTGGGGATGCTCGCGCAGCCACTCCAGGTAACGCTCGATCCGGCTGCGCAGCTCACGACGCCCATCCGCCAGAAACTCCTCGATCGCCACCTGCGCGCCGGGCGAGATCGCAGCCGCTGGGACCATCGGCTCGTGCAGCGCAAACGGCCTGACCCGCGCAAGACGGGTCCGCATAGCGCGCGCTTCGTGCGCTAAGAGCTGGGCAGCGCCGGAATGGTCGTCCATCGTCACAGTCCTATCAACGTGATCGCATTGCCACGCCGAATCCAGCGTCCGCTCCGGCGGGATCGCCCACTCCCGGCGGAGGGAAACGACTCCGCATGGGCCAGATCTGCCGTCGGTGGGAGCACCTGGCGGGCGGCCGCCAGCACCGCCTGCTGCGCCAGGACTTGCGGATTCTGACCCTCCGGCATGCGCGCCGCGTGCTGCGCCGCCGCTCCCGCGAGACGGACAAACCGCCGCGCCAGCTCGAACGCTCGGTCTTCGGGATCGACACCCTCAAGCTCCGCCTCAAGCGCCTTGCTCACCGCCGAGCCCAGCGCCGTCCCGACCGCCGTGCCAACGCCTGGGATGGGGATGAACGAGCCGAGCGCGCCGCCCACCAACGGCAGCGCCTTTTTGGCGACGGCCTTCAGCACTCCGCCGAGCGGTCGCGCGATGTTCTTGATGCCGCGCCCTAGCTTCTTGAAGAGCTTACCGATAAACTGATCCAGCTCGGCCTCATCCGTGATCTCAAGCAGCTGCGCGGCGAGCTCAAGCTCCTCGACTGTATCAAACGGGCGATCCAGCCCAACCTCTCCGTCCCAGGTCGCTCCTTCCAGCTCCCAGATCAGGCTTGTTCCAGCTTGCATCACAACCTCTCCTTGAACGGCATGGTTTGGCTACACGCCGTACAGCACAATCCGGTTGCCCTGCCGCATCCAGCGCCCGGTGCGCCGTCCGCTCTGGTGCCTCGCCATGCCGCCGCTCATGCCGCCCGCGCCATTCGTTGCGGCGGGGCTGCTCGTCTCGCGGAGGAGGCCGGGCGCAAACTGCTGGGCGGCGGCGATGATCGCGTTACGGGCAGCGGCCTGCGGCGACCCGCCCTGTCCCGATGTCGCAGCGTTCTTCACCGCGTCGCCAGCGAAGCGCACAAACTGCCGCGCGATCTCGAACTCCTGATCCTCGCCGCTCATGCCCTCCAGCTCCAGCCCGAACATCTGCCCGGCAGCCGAGCCGATCTGCGAGCCGAGCTGTGGCGAGCCGAAGCGAGCGCCGATCGCAGCGCCAGCCATCGGCAGCGCTTGGCGCGCCGCCTGCTTGAGCATTCCGCCAAGCTGCTGCCCCACTGGGCGAACGACCTTCCCAACCAGCCGACTAGCCTTTTTGATCAGATCGCCGATAAACTGGTCCAGCTCGGCCTCGTCGGTGATCTCCAGAGCCTGGACGGCGAGCTCCATCTCCTCCGCCTCGTCGAACACGCCTTCCAGCTCGTACTCGCCGTAGCCGTCGGTTTCGTACTCATACTGCTCCAGCTCCTGCCCGTCATACTCCCACTCAGCGTGTGTACGATCGATGTCGTGCATAGCGCCCTCCTTATGGCGGCTGGTGACCGTGCGGAGCATTACCCGCGTTGATGAACGATCATGCGAAACCCATGCCAGATCCGATCTGCGCTCCGCGACACCTGCTGATTCACGACCATCTGGAGGTTTTGTCCATCCACAGGGCCTGCGCGATTCGCTGACCGAGGATGCGCCGCCGAATCATGGTTCGCTCGACGCGGCAGCGGCGCGCAGCAGGGCGAAACTGATTTCGCTCGGCGCGGGGTCTGTCTGCCCGCCGCGCCTTCCGCCGGGGACGTAGCGCGGGATTGCGAGTCAGCCCGCGATCTGGCACGCGCTTTGCATAGAAAGAAGATCACGACCGACCGCGCGACCCAACGAACACGTTCCGCAAGGAGTCCAGTGATGACCACCATGCTCATGACCACGCGCACGCAGACGCGACTTACTCCGGCCTTGCTCCACCTGACACGACTGCTGACGCTGCCGACGCTGAGCCTTCAGCAAGCGATCCAACAGGAGCTGATCGAAAATCCTGCATTGGAAGACGTCGAGGGGCGCTGCCCGCTCTGTGGATCGGCGGTGTACGGGTGGTGTCGGCAGTGTCTCGGCACAGCCGACCGGATGAGGAGCAACGATGCGGATATTGGTGGAGCTGTCGCGGCAACCACGGTGATCGATGAGCTGCTGGCCGATCTGTACGCCAGTCTGCCTACACGCGAACACGGGATCGCCGAGGTGGTTGTTGGAAGCCTGGACGAGCATGGCTTTCTGCGCGAGTCCTTCGCCGAGCTCGCCTGCTTGTCTGGTACAACGGAGGAGCGGGTTGCTGTGGTGGTCCAGCGCCTGCGCGATCTTGGCCCGGTTGGGATTGCTGCCCGCGATACCCGCGCATGGTTGCTCGCGCAGCTTGCAGCCCTGGAAAACGAGGGCGTGACGTGTCCGCATGCCCGCCACATGATCGAGGAGCATCTGC
>DASUTC010000124.1 GCA_036374795.1 Herpetosiphonaceae bacterium | reverse complement strand
CGGCCTGCGTCAGCGGCGTGCTCACGCTGGAGGATGCGCTGCGCCTGGTGGCGACGCGCGCGCAGTTGATCCAGCAGCTTCCGGCAGGCGCGATGCTGGCGGTGGCGGCCAGCGAGGCGGCGGTGCAGCCCTACCTCGGCGACGGCGTCTGTCTGGCGGTGGTCAACAGCCCGACCGCCTGCGTGCTCGCCGGGCCGCCTGCCGCGCTGGCCGCCGTGAGCGCGCGCCTGGAGGCCGCCGAGATCGCCTGCCGTCCGATCGAAACCAGCCATGCCTTCCACTCCACCATGCTCGCGCCGATCGCCGCGCAGGTCACGGCCCTGGCCCGCCGCCTGACGCTCAGCGCGCCGCGCATCCCCTACGTCTCGAATGTGACGGGCACCTGGATCACGGCGGAGCAGGCGACCAATCCCGACTACTGGGCGCAGCACATGGTCCAGACCGTGCGCTTCGCCGACGGCGTGGGTGAGCTGTTGCAGCAGACGGACCTGGCGCTGCTGGAAGTTGGCCCCGGCCAAACGCTGGGCTTCTTCGCGCGGCAGCATCCTGCCTGCACGCATGAGCGGATGTCGCACATTCTGCACACGCTGCGCGGACGGCACGAGCGGCAGGACGATCAGGCGCTGCTGCTGACGACGCTGGGACGGCTGTGGCTGCTGGATGTGCCGATCGACTGGCAGGGCTTTTACGCCGACGAAACGCGCCGCCGCATTGCGCTGCCGACCTATCCCTTCGAGCGCCAGCGCTTCTGGATCGAGCCAAAGCAGGGAAAAAGCAGCGTCCAGGTGTCAAGCCGGACCGAACGACGGCCTGACCTGACGAACTGGTTTGCGATGCACTCCTGGAAGCGCGGCAGCCCGATCACGATCGCATCCGTTCAGGAACGGCTCGCGCAGCCGAGGTGCTGGCTGCTGTTCCTTGACCAGTGCGGCATCGGGCAGGCGGTGGCACGTCGGCTGGACCATCATCAGCAGCACGTTGTCACCGTCACCCCAGGAGCCGGCTTCGATCGCACCGGCCCGACCAGCTTCACGATCCGCCCCAGCCAGCGCGAGGACTACGATGCGCTGCTGCGCGAGTTGAGCCGCGAGCAGAAACTACCCGATCAGATCGTCCACCTGTGGAACGTGACGCCGCCAATCAACGGAGCCGACGAGACGGAGGCCGGACTTGCCAACCTGCTTGATCATGGCTTCTACAGTCTATTCGCCCTATGCAAGGCGCTCGGCGAAGTCGATCTGGAGCACTGCCACATCAGCGTGATCTCCTCGGAGATGCAGGAAGTGACGGGTACCGAGCAGCTTTGTCCAGCCAAAGCGACCGTGCTCGGCCCGATACGTATGGTTCGGGAAGAATATCTGAACCTGAGCAGCCGCAGCATCGACATCGTGCTGCCTGGCGATCATGGTGCGCTCGATGCCTTCGCGCAGCGCGTGGTGTCCGAAGTGCTTGCGTCCGACGACGAGCAGATCGTGGCTCTGCGAGGGCCGCATCGCTGGGCACAATCCTACGAGCCGTCGCCGCTCGCCGCGTCAAATACGAGCCGGCTGCGTACCGGTGGCGTGTACCTGATCACCGGTGGTTTGGGCGGTATCGGCCTGGCAATGGCCGAGCATCTCGCCGACACCTACCAGGCTCGACTCGTCCTGGTTGGTCGCAGCCCCTTACCACCGCGTGAGGAGTGGTCGACGATCCTGGAAACTGCCGATACCACCACGGGCGCTGGCCGCCGCATCAAGATCGTTCAGCAGTTGGAAGCGCGCACCGATGTGCTGGTCCTCCAGGCCGATGTGGCTGACGCCGCCCAGATGCGCGCTGTGGTCGATCAGGCCCTTGCCCGGTTCGGCACGATCAACGGCGTGCTTCACGCGGCAGGTGTTCCGGGTGTCGGCATTATGCAGCGCAAGACGACCGAGGCCGCCGCCGCTGTGCTCGCGCCGAAAGTGTACGGGACGCTGGCCTTGAGCCAGGCGCTCCGCGAGGTTCCGCTCGACTTCATGGTGCTCTTCTCATCTGTGACATCGGCGACCGGCGGCGGGCCGGGCCAGGCCGACTACTGCGCCGCGAATGCGTTTCTCGATGCGTTTGCCCGCAGATACCATCATCATCACGGCATGACCGTGGCGATAAGCTGGGGCGAGTGGCTGTGGGATGCCTGGCAGGAGGGCTTGCTCGGCTTTCCCGAAGACGTTCGCGCAATGCTGGTTGCAACACGCCGCGCGTACGGCATCAGCTTCGATGAGGGTGCCGAAGCCTTGCAGCGCGCGCTCAGCCACGACGTGCCGCATGTCTTCGTCACCACCCAGGACGTGCTCGCGATGGTCGAGTTCAGCCGCAAATCCTCGGCTGCGGAGGTCTTCAAGCAGCTTCAGGAAGAGCGCCAATCGCGTCCGCTCTATCCCCGGCCCCCGCTTGGTACCCCGTACGTCGCGCCGAGCAACGAGGTGGAGGAGGAGATCGTCAATATCATTGGCGATGTCCTGCGCATCGAACAGATAGGTATTCACGATAACTTCTTTGATCTGGGCGGTAATTCGCTGATCGGCATCCAGATCATCGCGCGACTCCGCCGTTTCTTCCAGACCGATGTACCGATCACCATTATCTTCGACGCGCCCACGGTCAGTGAGATGGCATTCGCCATTGAGATGATTTTGATCGAGGAGATTACGAGCCTTGATGAAACCGAGGTGGAAGAGCTGATTCAGCACCCGACATAATGGCCGCACCCGATCGTGGAATGCCGTAGGCCGAGCGAGCCGCTTTCATCGAGCATAGCACCGATCTCGGTTACAATCATCCAGATGCATCACTGTTGAGATGCCTCAGCAGTGATGCATCTGTTATTGATCTCAAAAAGGCGCTTCTATAAAGGCGCTTCTATCAGGGCAGCGAACGGGAAGGATGCAGAGTGCTTCAGCTTGAAACAGCGCGGCTGCGACTCCTGCCGTGTTCGGAGGAGATGGCGCGCGCGGCTATAAGCCAGCGCGCTGAGCTTGAAAATCTGGTGGGCGCGCACGTGCCCGCCGCGTGGCCGACACCGGATCTATGCGATCTGCTGCCGTTTTATGCCGATCACCTGGCGCGCGATCCCGCCTGGCTTGGCTGGGGAGTCTGGCTGCTGCTCGATGACTCGGCGCGCACGCTCGTCGGCGACGCGGGCTTCAAAGGGCCGCCCGATGCCGGAACGGTCGAGATAGGCTACGGCGTGCTGCCAGCGTTTCAGCGCCGAGGCTACGCCACCGAGGCAGCCCGTGCGCTGGTCCGGTGGGCCTTCGCCCAGCCGCAGATCGAGCAGATCATCGCCGAGTGCCTCGCGGACAACGTACCCTCGATCCGGGTGCTGCAACGCCTGGGCATGCAGCCGCGCCCGCCCGCAGCGCCGATGCTGAGGTGGGAGTTGCGCCGGGAAGCGGCGCGCTAAGCACGCAGGCGGGTCGGATGAGCGATGTATGGGCGTCGGGGCGGTAAAGGCTCAATCTTGCTTGAAACGAGCGACGACCTGCCTGGCCTCCGCCGCGTGTCGGGGCGGCACGGGCACCCGTAGCTCTTCCCCGGTGGGGTTGTAGCGAAGCCCGCGCCTGTAGTACGTAAAGATCAATACGTGGTCGGGCGCTGACTCATACGTCACACCGTCCAGCCACCGGCCCAACCCGCGCCAGGAGTGCCACTGCCGATCCAGAAGCACGCCGTCGGTCGTGATAGAGATCGCGCCGCTGCCCTGCCGCTTCATGAGACGCAGCCGGATCTGAGCGGCAGCCCAACCGATCGCGCTGAAGCTGCTCATAACTGCCATGATTGCGGCAAAGTCGATCCATGCCTGAGCGGTGCTCGTCGTCTGTGAGCTTGAGCTAAACACGTCCCAGAGCGTTACGAGGCTCCCAATCACCACTAAGATCAGGATGAATTGCAGCGTTTCCCGCGTGGCTCTGGCGCGCTGATCCTCGATATAGCGCTGCCAGGAATTGCCGCTTACGATCCAGGATGCAAGCAGCTTTTTGCTGGCGAGGGTGCGTGCCAGGCGGCGGGTTTGATACCACGAGGATAGCGCCAGAATCACACCAGCCACCAGAGCCAGGATGCCGCCGAGCAGCAGCAGAAAACCGATCGCGTCATCGGGCGCGGTTTCAGGGGCGGGGCCGTTCACCATAGACCGTACAAAGGAAAGGACGATCAGCAGCAGGCCAGCGCCGAAAGCCACAAGGTAGCGCACCTGCCCGACACGTGGCGGACGAGCCGGAAGCGGTGACAAGCTTGATTGGGTCATAGATCACTCCGGGTGAGCTAAGTGGTCGATCATCGTGTTGGGTGGTCGGGAGTGCATCTGTAGCGCGCTCCCGACCACCGGAATAAACGCCGTAACCTGCTGCGGCAGGCTAAAATCCCCACTTTGAAGCGGCGACCGCGTAGGTCCTGTCATTAAGCGGTGGAGCGTCGGAAGATGACTTTGACAGTGCGTTCGGACCGCGAGCAGGCTGTATGGTACACGGGCCACTGCCCAGCTTGAAACAGGATAGATGGTTGATTCAGCACCAGGCGATCGGCGGTCCTGAGTAGTACCAGCTCTCAAGCGTCCACAGCTCCGCGCAGAGCTGGAGCGTGATCGCTCTCCGAACAATTACTCATTAAACGCCATTTAACCATTTTTGACGATTGTCCTGGTACTCCTTTCCTATGGCCTGCCTGCGTCGGCCTGGTTAGAGTCAGAGCGAAAGGAGCATGATCATGAGGTTGACCAAGATGATAGCGCCGCTGATCGCGCTGGCGTTGGCGACGGGCGGCGTTACAGCCGCAGCGCCGAAGAAAGCCGAGCAGCACTGCGTTGTGGTTCTGGGCGAGGAGCAGAACATGCAGTGCTACAGCAGCGCGGACGAGGTCGTCGTTCCGCAAGGCCATATTAAGATGGCAACGTTGTTTGACGGCGGAAAGTGGGACGGCGCGACGCTCAGCATCTACAACAACGACACCGTTGGCTCGTGCGGCGGTGGCGTGCCCAACCTGGGCGCGCTTGGCTGGGATAACCGTGTTTCGTCGTTTGCCAATCATTGCGGCATCCTGACGTTCTACTACGGCACGAACTACTGCTGCGCGATGAGTCCGGGCTACGGCCAGGGCTGGTTCAGCTTCACCGGCACCACCATGGACAATAATATGTCGTCTCTGCGCTGGTAGCTGCCAACGACAGGCCGATGAACACGCACGCGCCGGATATACACTCCGGCGCGTCTGCGTTGGCGGCGTGGGCTGCGGCTAGGAGCGCTCCGTCGCCCGCTGGGCTGGCATGCGCGCGCGGATCGAGGTGCCGCTGCCGGGTGTGCTCGTCACATCAAGCGTGCCGCCGAGACGCGCCGCGCGCTCGTGCATCGAGCGCAGGCCCAGGTGGCCCGGAAACGACTGTGCCGGATCGAAGCCTCTGCCGTTGTCCCGCACGGTCAGCGCCAGCCGATCGCGGTCCGCCGCCAGCTCTAGCTCGACGTGGGTGGCGTGCGCGTGCTTGACGATGTTATGCAGCGCCTCCTGGGCGATGCGGTACAGCGCCTCTTTCTGCTCGATCGGGATCTCAGGCTCGGCGCAGAGCGTGCTCTGCACATCGATGTTGTGGCGCGCGCGGATCGAGGCCGCCTGCTTGGTCAGCGCGACGACCAGGCCCTCCAGCTCCAGCGATTCGGGCCGTAGC
>DASUTC010000123.1 GCA_036374795.1 Herpetosiphonaceae bacterium | reverse complement strand
CTCAAGCGCCGACAGAATCGGCGCGAGATAATACTCAGGCCGCGCCAGGTTCATCTCGTCCAGGCAGACGTAGTAGGGCTGCTGCGGATCGGCTGCCGCGCGATGGAGAAAGCGCAGAAACGCCGTGGGCTGGAACGTATTGGTCAGCGCGTTGAAGTAGCCCAGCAAATCCTTCGCGTTATGCCAGTCGGGCTGCACCGCGACCAGCAGATAGTGTGGATTCTCGTCGGCGGCGGAGCGCAGGTCATAGACCGCATCGGCGTACAGCCGCGTCAGGCGGGTCTTGCCGGTGCCTGAGATACCCGGCAGGATCACCAGGGGCTTGGTCTGAAGCGCGATATGGTACGAGCGGATCACCGCTTCGGGAAAGGTAAAGCCGCGCCGCGCGATCCGCTCGACGATCGCCTCGACCGGCGGCAGGTTGGCCGACATGGCATAGTGCAGCCGCCGCTCGCGCACCGCCTGCTCAGCCTCGTAGTCGAGCGCCTCCGTCTCCTCCATGATCGCCTCGTTGAACGGGAAGAGCCGCAGCACGTCGTCGATCAGCGTCTGGGCAAAGTCGGGCGCGGCGATGCGCGGATCGTCCCAGGCATAGCGATAGCCCGCCCACAGATACTTGGCCTGGCGGGCGCGCAAATACTGCTCGATCCACGGCTCGTCCGCAGCGCCGTCGGGCCGGGCAAAGCGCACCTCCGGCAGCGACTCCAGCAGCGGCTGCCACAGGCTGCGCCCGGTTTCCCAGACGCGCTGAAGCTCGGCCTTGCGCGCGCCTGTCGAGGTAAAGCCCACCAGAATCGCCCGCTCATCGCCGCTGACGCCGACATAGATGCCGGTTCCGCGCGGCACGCGATCGAGGGCGAAATGATACTCCTCGATCGGCTCGCGCAGCCCGCGCCCGCGATTACGATAGCGCGCGGTCTTCCAGCTTATCTCGTAGAGCGGCCACTCCCGCTTGAAGCGCGCGCGTCCAGCCGCATCGATCTGCTCGGCCAACGTCGCGAGCACCGGATGAATCCGCTCCTGAACCGCGTTCCAGCGCTCGCTCACGCCGTTCAGAAGCAGCGCATTTAATGTCGTTTGATCGAAACCACGAAACGCATCAGTCATAGATCTACTTTCGCTGCCACATCGAACACCGTAGTATCATTCTAGTGCAGAATCAAAGAACCTTTTCGGGACAGCGCTCATGCGATTCTACATCAGCCTGGAGAAGGTGTGGGAGCGAACCCCACACGCCCGGCCTGTCGGCGCACGAGCATCGGAACACCCACCGATGATAAAAATAAGGACCCCCATGCAATGGGAGTCCCGAAGCGCGAGATGTAGATGCGCTAGGCCGTTGGCGGCCGGAGATAAATCCGGTCGTCGTCGCTCTCATCCAACGGCAGCGCGATCGACGAAAGATCATCTATATCGGTGCTGCTGGTGCCTGAAAAGCGATCGTTGACCGCCATCAGCATATCACGCACCTCGCTGCAGGCTTCTTCCAACACGTCTTCGAGGCTGTCGAGCTCGTGGATTGGATCGCCGATCGTCCAGCGCTGCTGTGCTTTGATCAGTGTCACGCGCACATGGCTGCCCTCCAGATGGAGATTAGCATCCACAGCGACAATATTTTTATGATCGACAATCGAGCGATGCACATCCTGAATCGCACGAGCCAACCGTTGAAGCGTCGCAACATCGTCGTCGATGCTCATATTCAACGGCACAGTATAGGCAATCTCCAGGGTCAGCGTTGCCTCGTAAGCGCAGCCTACCAGGCTATGCGAGCACGCGATCTTCTCGTCGTGATATTTCTCGCACAGCGCCTCGGTGCCCATCGTCGAGATCGCCGTCATAGCAGCGTCCCACTTGAAGCCGATCGAGGCTTGAAGGCTTGAAGGCCGGGGTATAGCTTCACCCTGCGGCAAGCAGTTCAACGTAAAGGTGCGGCTGAGCGTCTGTGGATCGATGTGCTCATCCGACTGCCATACGTTGAGGCCCACTTGCTCGGCGCTATCGAGCAGCGCATCGGAGATCGTCTCATACGTTAGCATAAGCGTCCTCCCAAATTTGATCGGATTATAGCACAGTGAGCCGAGTTTTGGGGATATTGGATCGTCTGGGCTACTCATTCGCGCGGGCATCGCCGGAAGCTGTCTGCGCGATGTCCTCGACGGGCGGCGGTGCTTCCATGCCATCCATCGCCTGCTGCGCCGCTTCGATCTCTGCCAGCGCCCGGCGCGCCGTTTCCATCTCGTCCAACACCCGCCGCACCTCCGTCAGCAAAGCCTTGTGCGCGCCGCTGGGCTGCTCGCCGATGTATTCGAACACCGCCTGAAGCGCCAGCTCGTACGCTTTTTGGAGCGCCTGCTCCTGCGGTAGCTCGATGTCGGGCATGACGCCGCTGCCCTCCCAGTTCGTGCCGCTGATCGGGTTGATCGCGCGACCTGATGGAATAAATATATCCACATGCTCGTGGATCGGCAGGACGCGGCCCGGATGCGCGCCGCCGCGCGTCACCTCGCCGATGATTGTGGCGCGCTTGAGATGCTTGAGGTTGTAGACAAACTCTTCTCCGCCTGAGAAGGTGTGTGAGCTGGTCAGGACATACACGGGCTTATCGCCGTAGCGCCTGCCCGGCACGTATGGCAGGGTCCAGAATTGCTGCGTGGTGCCGTCGCGCCGCCAGTAGAGGTTGTTGAGATGGACCGGCCTGAAATCGAAGAGATAGCTGGTGAGCAGCGCCACCAGCCACGGATCGCCGCCGCCGTTCTGCCGCAGATCGACGATCAGCGCGCTGGTATGCGCCAAAAAGTTCATCGCGGCGACCGCCGTATCGCCCGCCAGGGTCGGCGGGTAGAAGAACCGCAGATCGAGGTAGCCGACGTTGCCCGGCAGCCGCTCGATCTTGTGGAAGCCGAAGTTGTTAAGGCTGATCGTCTGGATGAACTCCTCGGACCAGGGCGTCGGCTCCGGCGTGAGCGCGATCGGCTCCGCCCGGTAGAACACGCGCAGATGCTTATCGCGGCTGATCGCCTGCAAATCCTCGGTAAGCTTGACACACAGATCGTCGAGCGCCTCCATGCCGTGATACTCGTGGTTGTCCAGCCGCGCGCGGAGCGCTGTCTCGATCTCTGCGGCGACCTCAGGAAAGACATAGTGCTCGTGGAGCTGGCTCAAGATGCTGTCGATGATCGCCGCGCGGGCGTCGGCCTCTAGCTTCGATGTCGTGGTACTCACGGGATCACCTCACGAAAGAACAAAGGAACAAAGGAACAAAGGAACCGGGTGCCCTCTGGGCGCACAAAGGAACAAGCGAACAAGAACAAGAAAGCAGCCGTGAACTTTGAACTCGAAACTCGAAACTTAGCGAATGCGGTCTAGCTCGCGCTGCGCCTCGGCATGCCAGTGGTCCGAGGAGGGCGCGTCGTTCAGGATCGCCTCGTAGGTCGCGACGGCATCGGGTGCCTGTCCTAGCTCGTCGAGGGTGCGGCCCAGGAAGTAGCGCGCCTCGAAGTAGCTGGGATTGAGCTGAATCGCGCGCGCTAACTGGTCTTTTGCATCCTCGAAGCGCTCCGCCGCGCGGTAGGCGCGGCCCAGCCAGTAGCGGCCCTGCGCAAAGTCCTGCTTGCGCTCGATCGCCGCCTCCAGATCTTCGATCGCCTCCTGGGTGCGCTCAAGCTTCAGCAGCAAGATCCCGCGACGGAAGCCCGGCTCGTGCCAGCCGGGACGCGCCTCGGCGGCCTGGCTATAGGCTTCGAGCGCGGCCTCGGTCTGGCTCTGCCTGGTATAAATCTCGCCGATCACCAGATACGAGTCGGCGTCGCTGGGATTGAGCCGCACTGCGTCGTTGAGCGCCGCCAGCGCTTCGAGCGGCTTATCTTCTTTCCAGAGCAGGTTGCCGATGCCGACCGAGGCCGCGGCGCTGCCCGGCGCGATCTGCTTGATCTGGTTGTACGTATCGCGCGCCCCGGCGATGTCGCCCTGCTGGAGCAGCGCATCGGCCTTGCCGAGCAAAAGCTGCACATTCTTCGGCGCGTAGACCAGCCCGCTCTCGTAGTATTGGAGCGCAAGCGTGTGATGGCCCTGCGCGATCATGGTCTTGCCCAGCCCCAGATACGCGCCGATGACCTGCGGATCTTTGTCGAGCGCCGCGTTGTAGCGCTCGATCGCTGCCTCATAGCGGCCCTGCTCGCGCTCGATGTCGCCCTGGCCGATCAGCGCCAGCGTATAGTTGTTGTTGGCGAGTTCGAGCGCGCGCTGCTCGGCCTTTGCCGCCGCGTCGTACTGCTGCTGCGCGAGATAGGCCGTAGCCAGGCCGTGCTGCGCCTCGTGCGAGGTGGGCGCGAGCTGAAGCGCTTTTTTGAAGCTGGCCTCGGCAGCCTCGGCATTTCCGGCCTCCAGCAGCGCCTCGCCAAGCTGGCGGTAGACCTGTGGATCGTCGCTTTCCAGAGCCACGGCGGCGCGAAACTGCTCAACGGCGGCGGCTGGCTGTCCAAGCTGGTGAGCGTAGAGCTTGCCCAGCAGAATGTGCGCGCTGCCGCGCTGCGGCTCCAGCTCCAGCGCCCGCTGTAGCTCGGCCTCCGCGAGCTCCGGCTGATTGCGCGCGATGGCTAGCTCAGCCAGGGCCTCATGCACCTCCGCTGAGGGCGGCGACGCGCCCTGTGCGCGCTGAAGCACAGTCTCCGCCTCGTCGAGCTTGCCGTTGTTACGGTAGAGCGCCGCCAGCACCACCAGCGCGTCGGGATCGTCGGCGTTGGCCTGCGGCAGCAGCACCGCCTCGGCCTCGGCGGTCTTATCCTGGGCACGCAGCACGCGCGCCAGATCGAGGACATGCTCGGTCTTCCACGGTCGCTGCTCGGCCAGCCAGCGATAGTGCTGCTCCGCGTCGGCCCAGTGCTGATCCTGCTCATCCATCTCCGCCAGCCGCTCGCGCGCCGGGAAGAACTGCGGGCTGATCGTCAGCGCCCTATTCAGCTCGTCGCGGGCCTCGACGCGCTTGTTTTCGTCCAGCAGCAGTTGCGCCAGGCCGTAGTGTGCTTCGGGCCGCGCCTTCACCAGGCTCGTCTCCGGCGCGTCCTGGGCCAGCTTCAGCGTCGCCTCCCACTCGGTTCGCGCGCGGCGCGGATTCTGGCTCAGATACGCCGCCCGTCCCTGCTGGTAGTGGTAATCGTACTGGAGGCTGAGACTCGGCTCCTGCCTGAGCGCCGCCGTGCCGGTAGCTATCGCCTCCTGAAGCGGCGTGCGCCGCCGCTGGATCGTATCGACCATCCGGCGAAACAGGCTGCGCTGCTGCCTCGCCAGCACGCGGCCCTGCTCGATCTGGATCAGCATAAGCTGGTAGCGACGATTGAGTAGCTCCTGCTCCAGACGCGCGGCCTGTGCCTCTGAGAGCTGCTGCATCGCCCGGCGACCATCGACGCCGTACGCATTCGCCTGCCGCAGATAGGTATTGCGCAGCGCCACGATCTCGGCGATGCCGGTTTCAGCCTGCCTGCGCAGCTCGGCCAGACGCTCGACGGAGAGGCTGGGCGCTCCTTCTAGCTCCCACTCCAGCGCTCCGGTCGCGGTTAGCTCCGGCGTCAGCGCCAGCATACTTTGCTCCGTAAGCGCCGGGCCGTTGTCTGCATCGCGGACGAGCACAGCGCGCAAGGTTGTGCGCGCCTCGTCGAGCCGCCCGCTGCGGCGGTAGGCCTCGCCCAGGGTGGCGGCGATCGGCGTCGAGTTTGGCAGATCATGGATCGCGCTTCTGAGATCGGGCAGCGCCTCGGCGGGCCTGCCCTCGTCGAGTAGCAGACGGCCCATGTTGGCATGGGCCTGCGCCAGATTGGGCGCTGCGGCGAGCGCCTGAAGCAGAGCCACCCGCGCCGAATCAAGCTGCTGCTGGTCGAGGCGAAGCGCGCCGAGGTTATTCCAGTGCTCTGGCCGACTCGCCGAATCCAGCGCGTCCTGGGCCTCCTTCTCGGCAGCGGGCAGCATCCCTTGCGCCCAGTACGTGATCGCCCGGATCATCGCGGGCAGCTCAGGACGCAGCATATCGCCGTACTTCGAGCGCAGATCGTCAAAGATCGCGGCGGCTTTGTCGGCATCGCCCCGCCCGAAGTGGTTGAGTCCGTCGAGCAGCGGCGGCAGCACCGCCGCTCCGTTCAGATCGCGCAGCGCCAGATCGTAGTCGGTCGGCAGGACAAAATGCCCGTCGTAGCCCTGCCACGTCGCCGGAACGAACGGCTCGGTCGGCTGCCACAGCAGGCGCGGCCTGAGGCTGGCCTGAGTCGCCGTGCCGCCTTCGGCTACCTCGCCCCAGATGATCGCGTCGATATTGCCGGAGCGCGCGACCTGCTGCGCCTGGTCGGTGGAGGTGATCGGCTGGCTGAGCAGCGCCAGGTCCATCTCCGTGGCAACCCGATCGCGCAGCTCGCCGACCAGTTGCTCGGCGACGATCGCGCCCTGGCGCTGGTCCTCGCCCGTCGCTCCGAACGGCGCGACGCGCACGACGAACGTGCCGCCCGACACGTTCGAGCCGCTGCTGAGCAGGCCAAGGTTCGACAGCACCAGCAGCAGGCCAAGCACGCCAACGACGGCCACCAGCGCGGTGCCGCGCCGTCCAGGGGCCGCCGCCGGAATACGCCGCCGAGGACGACCGTTCAGATCTTGGACTCGCGGCATGTTCCCCGTTCGACGGTTCATATGGTCCAGCCGATCAAGCTAAAAACAGCGGTAGCGCGAAGGATCAGCGGAGTCATCTGCGCGGCTCAGACTGGCGTGCCGCTGTCAAGCGGCGGTATTCGCTCGTTGAGCCGCAGCAGTTGGGCGGCACAAGCCCGGTAATATTCCGGTGGAAACGGATCGGCGATGAACGCATACGCGCCGCAGTGCCAGGCGCGCGGCTCGTCCTCTGCGTTGGGCGAGACGATGATCAGCGGCAGCGCGGGCTTCGTCTCACGCAGCGCCACGGCCAGCGCCCAGTTGCGCGGCTCCGCCACGTTCAGCGTCACCAGATCCGGCAGGTGATCCAGAATATCATTCTGCGGCGGCACGTCCATCAGCCAGAGGCAGCGGCACCTGCCGTCTTCCAGCATTGGCTGGAGTGCATCGGCCAGCAGCGGATCGGGGCTGACGACCACGATCAGCAGGGGTTGTCCACGGCGCTCCTCATCCGGCGCGATCGGCACGTCGTGAAAGCGCTCGTTGATCGCGTAGGTGCTGCCGGTCAGCTTCTTGGCGTAGCTTTTCATCTCCGTCGCCACCGAGGATACCTCGTCGAAGGTGCTGAACGAGCGCGACTCGTTGGTGACGACGCCGATCGAGACGCTGACGATCGGGAAGCGACGCGGCATGCCGAAGCGATCGACGCCGCGCAGGTAGCCGCGCTGTGCGTCGGCAGGATCGTAAAAGGCCTGCACATCGCGGTCGAACTTGGCGATCAGCTCGTTGCAGACCTGCTCCACCAGCTCTAGCGTTGTGATCGCGATAAAATCATCGCCGCCGATATGCCCGATAAAGATCTGCTCAACGCCATACTTCGCCTGTAGGTCGCGCAGAATATCCGCCAGCAGCTTGATCACCCGGTCGCCGCGCGCGAAGCCGTAGGCATCGTTGAGCGCTTTGAAGTTATCGAAGTCGATATACATCAGCGCGAACAGCTCTTGCGCCTGGATGCGCCGCTCGACCTCCTCGGCGATCACTTTGTTGCCGGGCAGCGCGGTCAGCGGATTGATCAGCGGAATGCGCGCCTGCCGCCGCAGGTTGGCCTTGATCCGCGCGACCAGCGCGTCGGGGTCGAACGGCTTCGGGATATGGTCGTCGGCACCGCTCTCGAAGCCGATCACCACATCGTTGGAGGTGGTGCGCGCCGTCAGCAGCAGCATCGGCAGGTGGCTGGTGCGGGTATCGTTGCGCAGCTGGCGGATCGCCTCCAGCCCGTCCATCACCGGCATCATCACATCGATCAGCAGCAGATCGGGCTGCTGCGAGGTCGCGGCGCGCACCAGCGCCTCGCCGCTTGGCACCGCGATCACATCGAAGTCGTGCTCTTCAAGAATCGCTTCAAGCAGGCTCCGCAAGCTGGGATCGTCGTCGGCAATGAGGATGCGCTCAGCCATGGTATCGGCGGCTCCACAAACTCATGCACACCTGCGCCGCTCAAACAGTGCCATCAAGTGCCCGACTTCATCGGTAGGATTGAGCCCATCGTTGTTGAGCACATAGGCATCGTGTGGCTGCAAGGTGTTTTGTTTGTCGAGCGTGTCACGGCGTTGCAGATCGCGCAGGACCGTCTCGTAGTCGACGTCACGGCCCCGACGTTGCAGCTCCTCGAACCGACGCCGGGCGCGCTCCTCCGGCGTTGCCAGCAGAAAAACTTTGAAGTCGGCGTCGGGCATGACCACGCTGCCAATGTCGCGCCCGACCATGACCACACGCCCCTGCCGCCCGATCGCGCGCTGCTGCTCGCGGAGCGCGGTGCGCACCTCAGGATACGCCGAGACGACCGAAACATGGCGCTCGACCTGCGCGCCGCGCAGGTGCCAGGTAATATCCTCACTGTCGGCGCGCACGGTGTACTGCCGTCCGTCGTCGACGGTGGGCGCTTCGACCGCCAGCGTAAGGCTATAGGCTAGCTCGGCCAGCGCGCGGGGATCGTCCGTGGAAACGTTGCGCTGGAGTGCGATGTAGGTGAGCGCCCGGTAGAGCACTCCGGTATCAAAATAGGTATAGCCCAACTGCAGCGCAAGCAGCGCTCCAAGCGTGCTCTTGCCCGAAGCAGCCGGGCCATCGATCGTGATGACAGACGGTTTACACATGGTATGCCTACTCAAGGCCGGTCCTCTCTTGGCGAAATATTGTAGCATGGTGCTTAATCCATTCGCAAGCAGAGGGTATCACCCCCTATGCATCTGCGGCTTGTGCTGCTAGCTTTCAGCCCTGTGCCTGAACTCGGTGATTGCGTGCTATCGGCAGCTCCGTCAAGGATGCACGTGCAGTTTTCTGGTACCTAGCAAGCTGTGTGCCGCATGTTTGCGGGCGGAGAACAAGGGGGAGAACCGAGAACCGGGTGCCATGCGGGTGCCAGACCCAAAGGGTACCCCGGCATGGGCACCCGGCCCGGGGTGAGAGCCTGAACGCGAAACCCAGTTGCCCGAATATGCTCCCTGATGCCGAGTGCAACCCACGAATCGATCGCGGCGTCATAGTGCGCGGTGCGGGGTACAACAGTATGGATGTGTGTGCTACACAAACGTCGATGCCCCGCCGATCACTGCTGGTAACAGACGGTAACACTTTTTGCGATCTTTCTAGCGCTGTTTTGGTTGAAACTATAAGATAGTGCCGCAGCGCCGATCAGAACCGACGATGCAGCGCTGCCGGCTAACACAAACAGGCACAATCAGCGCGGCTCATGGCAGACAAGAACTCGCGCCTGCCGCTGTGCTCCGCTACAGTATGCTCATTGGAGTCGCAAGCGTATGATCAAGCAGTTACAACGGATAGCTCCAGTGCTGATGGTGGCACTTGCGTTAAGCGCGTGTGCAGGTGGTCCACCGGCCAATCCTGCCGACTCTGAGACAACGACCGTCCGGCGCGGCGATCTTAAGGTAACGGTCAGCAGCAGCGGCACGGTGCAGCCGTTACAGTCTGCCGATCTGACCTTTGGCGTGACCGGCGTGGGCACGGTCGAGAAGATCTTTGTGACGGAAGGCCAGTCGGTCAAGCAGGGCCAGGAGCTGGCAGCGCTCGATCCGCGCGATCTGGAGCAGCAGGTGTTGCAGGCGGAGGCTAATCTCAAGAGCGCTCAGGCGCGGCTGGAGCAGGCCAGGAGCGGCAATGCCACGGAGCAAGATCTGGCCGCGCAGCAGGCGGCTGTAGCAGCCGCCAACGCGCAGCTCGACAAAGCCCGCACCGGCAATGCGACCAAAGCCGATATTGCCGGCGCCGAGGCCGCCGTCCGCAACGCGCAGGCGGGCCTGACCCGCGCGCGGACGGGCAACATCACACCCGCCGACATCGCGAACGCCGAGGCCGCCGTGCGCGCCGCCGAGGCCGGGCTGCAACGCGCGCGGACGGGCAACATCACGCCCGCCGACATCGCGAACGCCGAAGCCGCCGTGCGCGCCGCCGAGGCACAGCTTGCGGCAGCCCAGCGCGGCCCATCGCCCGATCAGGTCAGCGCGGCCCAGGCGCGGCTCACGCAGGCGCAGCAGAGCTACCAGAAAACGGCGGCGGCGACCTCGGCCAATAAGTCGTCGGCGCAGCAGAGCATGGAGCAGGCGGCGGATGCCGTGCGGCTGGCCCAGAATACCTACAGCAGCGCCTACTGGGACAATCAGCAGGCGCAGAGCGGCATCGATCCCAAGACCGGACAGCCTTTTAGCACCAGCGCCGCCGAGGATCTCGCCAAACAGCAGTACGCCGAGGTGCTGCAAACCGCCGAGCTGCAACTGCGGCAGGCCGAGTCGCGGCTGGAGCAGGCCAGGATCGCCTATGACAACGCCAGGCAGCAAGAGATCAACGATGTTGCCACCGCACAGGCGCAGGTTGACGACGCGCAGACGCAGCTCAACGAGCTGCTGAAAGGTCCCAAGGATACATCGGTCGCGCAGGCGCAGGCGCAGCTCGATCAGGCGCGGGCACAGTTGCAGAAGCTCAGGCAGGGCGGCAGCGCGGCAGATGTGGCATCGGCCCAGGCGCAGCTCGATCAGGCGCGGGCACAGTTGCAGAAGCTCAGGCAGGGCGGGACCGCCGCCGATATTGCCGCCGCACGCGCCCAGGTGGATCAGGCCCAGGCGCAGGCGCAGAAGCTCAGGCAGGGCGGCAGCGCTGCCGACATCGCGGCGGCTCAGGCGCAGGTGGATCAGGCCCAGGCGCAGCTCGATAAGCTGTCGGCGGGCGCGTCGGTTTCGGATGTCAGCATCGCCGAGGCCGGAGTCAGCCAGGCGCAGGCGCAGTTGAACGCCGCCAAGCTGAGCCGCGACAAGGCGGTGCTGCGCGCGCCCTTCGACGGCGTTATCACCACGGTGAATATCTCGATCGGCGATAGCGCCACGACGACCGGAGCGAGCGGCGCGCCGATGACGGTTGTGGACGATAGCAAGCTCTATCTCGATGTCAACGTCAGCGAGCGGGATGTCGCTCAGCTCCGCAAAGGCCAGGCGGCGCAGGTGGTGATCGATGCGCTCGGCACCGGGATCATCACCGGCACGGTCAGCTATATCGCGCCAGCCGCTACGGTGGTCCAGAATGTGACGACCTACCGAGTGCGGGTCGATCTGCCGAAGCAGAATGAGGCGATCCGCGTGGGCATGAACGCCTCGGTCGAGATCGCGACGCTGGAGCAGAAGAGCGTGCTGATCATTCCGGCCAGCGCTATTCGCAGCGTCGGCACTAGGCGCTTCGTGCGGCTCAAGCAGGGCACCGGCTTCGTGGACCGTGAGATTCGCGTCGGGCTGAGCAACGACATCGAGGCGGAAGTGATCGACGGCCTGAGGGAAGGCGACCAGATAGCCGTGCTCGGCTCGGCTCCGACGGCCCAGCAGTAGGGCACAACGTAGCAAAGCGAGCGAGATATGGCACGAACTGAACAATTACGGCGTCTGCCGCGCGTGGGCGGGTTTCTTCCGTCGCTTGGCGTCTGGGAGAGCGTGCGCATCGCGCTGGAAAGTCTGCGCTCGAATAAGCTGCGGACCTTTCTGACGATGCTGGGCATCATCATCGGCGTGTGGTCGGTGGTTTCGCTGATCTCGATCGGCAACGGCGCGCAAAAGGCGATCACCGATCAGGTCGAGGGCATCGGCACCAATCTGCTGTCGGTCAATCCCGGCCAGCCACGGCGCGGCATCGACACAACCTCCAATGAGCTGACGCTCGAAGACGCCGAGGCGATTCGCCGCTCGGTGCCCGAAATCCAGTATGTCACACCGCTCTTCCAGGGCTCGGCCAAGATCGTCGGCGGCGATGTCAGCCGCGACGTTCAGGTGACGGGCGCGACCGAGGAGTACGCGATCGTGCGTAATCTCAAGATCGCGCGCGGCCAGTTTATCACCGAGCAGATGGACGAGGCGGCGCGTAATGTGGTGGTGCTCGGCGCGACGCTGGCGGAGGAGATCTTCGGCACGCTCGATCCGATCGGCGAGACGGTGCGGCTCAAGGGCCAGGCGATGAAGGTGGTGGGCGTGCTGGAGAAGAGCGGCGGCCTGAGCAACGAGGACTCGATGGTCTACGTGCCGCTCAACACCGGCTATCGCATCCTCTTCGGCGGTCGCGCGACGACCTCGGCCAGCTATCAGGTGTCGGGCATTCTGCTCCAGGTGCGAACCGCGGAGGAGGTCGATCTGGCGCAGCGCAAGACCGAGCAGCTTATGCGGCGGCGGCATGCGCTCTCCGACGACGGCGAGGAAGATGATTTTACGGTCTTCAGCCAGGCGTCGCTGCTCTCGACCTTCAACACGGTGACGACGACGCTCACGGTCTTTCTGGGCGCGATTGCAGGCATCTCGCTCTTCGTCGGCGGCATCGGCGTGATGAACATTATGCTCGTCTCGGTGACGGAGCGCACCAAAGAGATCGGCCTGCGCAAGGCGGTCGGAGCTAAGCGGCGCGATATTCTGCGCCAATTTCTGATCGAGGCGCTGGTAATGAGCATCCTCGGCGGCATGATCGGCCTGGGCCTGGGCTATGCCACGGCCAGCCTGATCGGCTACTTCTTCGCCGAGTATATCACGCCGATCGTGACGCCCGGCGCGGTGGTGCTGGCCGTCGGCTTCTCGGCGGCGGTCGGCCTCTTCTTCGGGATCTACCCGGCGCTGCGCGCGGCGCGGCTCAATCCGATCCAGGCGCTGAGGTACGAGTGACGGGGATGAACGAGCAAAGCGGGTGCCCTCTGGGCACACCAAGAACCACACAAAGGAACAAAGCACGGGCGCTATGCGGGTGCCATGCCGGGGTACCCTTTGGGTCCGGCACCCGGCCTGGGGTGAGGGCCTGAACGTGAAACTTGGAACCCGAAACTAAGGAGTGCAGCACGATGGCGCTGATCGACCTCCGCGATCTGACGAAAGTGTACAAAATGGGCGATGTCGAAGTGCATGCGCTCCAGGGGATTTCGCTGACGATCAACGAAGGCGAGCTGGTGGCGATCATGGGGCCGTCCGGCTCCGGCAAATCGACCCTGATGAACATCATCGGTTGCCTCGATCAGCCGAGCGGCGGCACCTACCTGCTGGATGGCGTCGATGTCGGCAAGCTCAACGATAACCAATTGGCCGAGATCCGCAACCAGAAGCTCGGCTTCGTCTTCCAGCAGTACATGCTGTTGCAGCGTCGCTCCGCGCTGCGCAATGTCGAGCTGCCGACGCTTTACGGCGATGGCCGTAATCGGCGCGAGCGAGCCGAGGCGGCGCTGAAGCTGGTGGGCATGGGTGATCGTATGCATCACAAGCCCAACGAGCTATCGGGCGGGCAGCAGCAGCGCGTGGCGATCGCGCGGGCGCTGGTGAGCAATCCGCGAATTATCCTGGCCGACGAGCCGACCGGCGCGCTCGATACCAGGACCGGCGAGGAGATCATGGGTATTTTCACGCGGCTGAACGAGGAGCAGGGCATTACGGTGATCCTGGTGACGCACGAGGCCGACATCGCGGCTTATGCCCGCCGTGTGATTCATGTCCGCGACGGCCTGATCGGCCTGGATGAGACGAATCCGCATCCGATTCATCACCGCAGCGATATGCAGCAGATTGTCGCCACAAGCTAGCCGCAACCAGCAAACCAAGATCTCACGCACCACCGGCTGCGCTCACGGCGTATGCCGGTGGTGCTGGTATGTAGCTTGCTTACAAACGCCGACATTCTGGCTAAGGTTTGGAAGGATGGAGCGATGCAACTGGCGGATAAAGTAGCGCTGATCACCGGAGCGGGCTCCGGGATCGGCAAGGCGGCGGCGCTCCTGCTGGCGCGGCAGGGCGCGAAGATCGCGGCGCTGGGACATACCGAGGACGAGCTGCAAGCGACGGTCGATCAGATCAAGCAGAGCGACGGCGAGGCGATGCCGCTCGTAGCCGACATCTCGCAGCCGGAGCAGATGCAGCGGGCGGTGCAGCAGATCGTCGAGCGCTGGGGCCGCATCGACATCGTGTTTGCCAACGCGGGGATCAACGGCGTGTGGGCACCGCTGGAGGAGCTTGAGCCCGACGAGTGGGATCGGACGATCGACACGAATCTCAAAGGCACGTTTTTGACGGTCAAGTACGCCGTGCCCTACCTGAAAAAGCAGGGCGGCTCGGTGATCGTCACGTCGTCGGTGAACGGCACGCGCATCTTCAGCAATACCGGCGCGACGGCCTACTCGTGTACCAAAGCGGCGCAGGTAGCCTTTACCAAGATGATAGCGGTGGAGCTGGCGCCGCATAAGGTGCGCGTCAACGTGATCTGCCCCGGCGCGATCGAGACGAATATCGATCAAAGCACGGAGCAGCGCGACATCGAATCGATTCGGCCAAAGATCGAGATCGAAGAGGGCGGGCAGCTTTTGACTGGCGGAGAGCCCGGCACGTCGGAGGAGGTGGCCGATCTGGTGCTGTTTCTCGCCTCCGATGCCTCAAAGCATATCACCGGCACCGAGCTATGGATCGACGGCGGCGAGTCGCTGGTTCGCGGCTAGCCGGCACACGATAACACCAGGGGCACGGCACCGCCGTGTCCCCACCAACAATCTTGATTTTAGAACAGATCGCCGGAGTAGAGCTGGCGCTCAAGCCGATCGGCGAACTGCGCCACCTCGCGCAGGATCAGCAACACTTCCTCGGCCTGCGCGGTATGCAGCAGTTGGCAGGCGATCACCGCGAGCATGTTGCCCAGCAGCGCCGCGCGGCAGTAGATCGGCTCGCTATTGGCGCGCAGCAGGCTCCACGGCTCGATGCCCCGCCGCGCCTCGCCGATCGTCGAGACAAACACAATGATAGGCCGTCCGTCGTCGTCGTTGCGGATCGAGGCGCTGACTTCTTGTTGCCGTCCTGCGAGCAGCGGCACGATCAGGCGGTAGATGCCGCGCTCAAAGCTGATCGGCGTGCCCAGGTACGCGGCTAGCTCGCGCATCAGGCGATCGAATGGTAGCTGTGACATAGGCTGAAGAACACAGGCCGTCAGGCCGGAACGAAAGAATAAAGAACAAGAGAACAAGGGGCCGTGAGGCCGGGGGTGAGGGCCTGCCCAAGCACAAAGAACAAAGAACACGGCAGGTGAAAGTGCCTGCTGTTCTTTGTTCTTTGTGAGCCTGTTTGTTTAAATCCCCGACGCTTTGCGCAGCGCGTCTACCTTATCGATTCGCTCCCAGGGCGCGTCGATGTCGTCGCGGCCAAAGTGACCGTAGGCAGCCGTGCTGCGGTAGATCGGGCGGCGCAGGTCCAGGTCGCGGATGATCGCGCCGGGACGCAGATCGAAGTGCTCGTTGATCAGGCGTTGGAGCACCTCGTCGGCGACCTTGCCCGTGCCGAAGGTTTCGACGCTGATCGAGAGCGGCCTGGCAACGCCGATCGCGTACGAAAGCTGCACCTCGAAGCGGTCGGCCAGGCCCGCCGCGACGATGTTCTTGGCAACGTAGCGCGCCGCGTAGGCCGCCGAGCGGTCGACCTTCGTCGGATCTTTGCCGGAGAACGCGCCGCCGCCGTGCCGCGCGATGCCGCCGTAGCTATCGACGATAATCTTGCGTCCGGTCAGGCCCGCGTCGCCCATCGGCCCGCCCACTACGAAGCGCCCGGTCGGGTTGACGAAGTACTTGGTCTTCTCGTCGAGCAGATCCTCAGGAATAACCGCCTTGATGATATGCTCGATCACGTCGTGGCGGATCTGCTCCTGCGACACGCCCGCGTCGTGCTGCGTGGACACCAGCACCGTATCGACGCGCTTGGGCACGCCATAGGCATACTCGATCGTCACCTGCGCCTTGCCGTCGGGCCGCAGGTAGCCGATCTGGCCCGACTTGCGCGCCTCCGACAGGCGGCGGGTCAGCCGATGCGCCAGCGCGATCGTCAGCGGCATCAGCTCCGGCGACTCGTTGCAGGCGAAGCCGAACATCATGCCCTGGTCGCCCGCGCCGACCGCCTCGACCTCGGCCTCGGTCATCTCGCCCGACTTGGCCTCAAGCGCCTTGTCGACGCCGAGCGCGATGTCGGCGGACTGTCCGTGCAGCGCGACCATCACGCCGCAGGTATGAGCGTCGAAGCCGTAGTCGCTGTGGGTATAGCCGATCTCGGTGATCACCCGCCGCACGACATCCTGCACCTCGACATAGCCCTCGGTCGTCACCTCGCCGAGCACCACCACCAGGCCGGTCGTCGTCGCCGTCTCGCATGCGACCCGCGAGCGCGGATCTTGGGCCAGCAGCGCGTCCAGAATCGCGTCAGAAATCTGATCGCAGATTTTATCGGGATGCCCCTCAGTGACCGACTCGGAGGTCAGAAAAAGCTGTGGAGCATCAGTAAACGTAGTTCCCATCACTCATTTCCTTAGTATCTTTTAAAACTCTTGGTTGGCTGCTTCCTGAAACGCGGCGATAATGATCGCGCCATAGAAGACCGCGATTGCGATAAAGAACAACAGGATCAGCGCGCCGCTGATGATCGCCACCCAGGAATAGGTGCGCGTACGGTTCGGATCGACGGCCTGATCGGCACCGCGCAGCCCGATAATGCCTCCCACCAGCGCAAAGATCGGCAGGATACAGCTAAAGCCGGGAATGCAGCTTGTCGCCAACAGTCCCGCTCCGGCGACCATCGCGATAAAGGCCATCATATCTTTTTGATTGCCGACGTAGCGGGCGGGCAGGTTCGATGATGCCGGCGGGACAGTGTATGAGGGCGGCTCGTTGTAGGGCTGCATGCAGGTACTCCTTGGGTCGGTAGATGGGCACCAGGAGCCGAAATCGGCTGATTCCGCGCCTGGCACCCACGCGCTCGACGATGCTTAGGTGCCTTCTTCCCACGAGTTCAGGTAGTGCTCCTGCTCAGCGGTCAGCGTATCGATCTGAACACCCATCGCGGCCAGCTTCAGCGCGGCGATCTCGCGATCGACCTCTTCGGGCAGCGCGTAGACCCTGGGCTCAAGCTTGCCCCTGTTGCGCAGCAGGAACTCCGAGGCGAGCGCCTGATTGGCGAAGCTCATATCCATCACCGCCGAAGGATGGCCCTCAGCCGATGCCAGGTTGATCAGGCGGCCCTCGCCCAGCAGGTTGATGCGGCGGCCATCGGGCATGATGTACTGATCGATGTAGGCGCGCGGCTGGCGCTTCTCGACCGCAGTTTTCTCCAGATCGGGAATGTTGATCTCGACGTTGAAGTGGCCGGAGTTGGCGATGATCGCGCCGTCTTTCATCACGGCGAAGTCTTCGCCGTCCAGCACGTGGATGTCGCCTGTGGCGGTGATAAAGATGTCGCCGACCCGTGCGGCCTCGATCATCGGCATCACGCGGTAGCCGTCCATCGCCGCCTCAAGCGCCTTGACCGGATCGATCTCGGTGACGACTACGTCGGCGCCAAGGCCCTTGGCGCGCATCGCAATGCCCTTGGAGCACCAGCCGTAGCCGCCGACGACCACGGTCTTACCGGCGATCAGAACGTTGGTCGCGCGGATCACGCCGTCGAGCGTGCTCTGGCCGGTGCCGTAGCGGTTGTCGAAAAGATGCTTGGTCAGCGAGTCGTTCACGGCGACGACCGGGAAGCTCAGCACGCCGTCTTTCGCCATCGCCTTCAAGCGAATCACACCGGTCGTCGTCTCCTCGGTCGAGCCGACCAGATTGCTCAGCAGGTCGCGGCGCTCCTTGAGCATGCCTGTCACCAGATCCGCGCCGTCGTCCATCGTGATCTGCGGATTGTGATCGAGCGCGGCCTTGATATGCTGGTAGTAGGTCGCGTTGTCCTCGCCCTTGATCGCATAGACCGGGATCTCATCGTAGCTCACCAGCGCCGCCGCCACGTCGTCCTGCGTCGAGAGCGGGTTGGACGCCACCAGCACCAGATCGGCACCGCCCGCCGCCAGCGTGCGCGCCAGGTTGGCCGTCTCCGAGGTAACATGCAGACAGGCGGATATTTTCAGCCCTTCCAGCGGGCGCTCCTTCTCGAACCGATCGCGGATCAGCTTCAGCACCGGCATCTCCTGCGCCGCCCACTCGATCCGCTGCCGTCCAATCTCGGCCAGGCCAAGATCTTTTACGTCATAATTCGCCATCTTGTGTCATCTCTCCTTATGGATATACCACACTGTGTACATTGAGTATCCAGAATCACGCGATCCTGGGCATTGGACTTAAGCCGTGACCGGAGTCTCATCGAGCAGCGACTCGACCTCCTCAGAGCTGCCGAAGTTCTCGCGGTAGCGCTCGACGAACTCGGCGATGGTGTAGCTGTGCTGCTGCGTTCCGGCGTGCTCGATCGCATAGACCGCGCTCAGCGCCGCCATGCGCCCGACGACGGGCCACGAGAATCCTCGAACCATACCTTTGACAAAGCCCGCGCGGAAGGCATCGCCCGCGCCGGTCGGATCGACGACCTGCCGCGCCCTGGCCGCCGGGATCTCGAACTCTTCGCCCTCGACGGTCAGCAGCGCCCCGGCCTCGCCTCTGGTCATGATCGTGATCGGCACGCAGCGGCGCAACTGCTCCTCGGTGATGCGCAGCTTCTCGGCCATCATGCCGAACTCGTAGTCATTGCCGGTCAGGATCTTCGCCCCTCGGAAGCCCGCCTCCAGCTCCTCGGCGGTCATGCGCGGTGCCTGCATCGATGGATCGTACAGGTAGGGAATGCCAAGCGCGGTACATTCCGTCGCGTAGCGGTTCATCGCCGCCGGGTCGTTGGGCGCGATAATCACCAGATCGGCCTCGGCGTGCTCGCTGTCGTGGAACGAGATCGACGCGGCATGCGCCATCGCACCGGCGTAGAACGCCGTGATCTGGTTATCCTGAAGATCGGTGTTGATGAAGCACGACGCCGTAAACTCGCCCGCGATCTCGCGGATGCCGCTGGTGTCGATGCCGCGCGAATCCAGCCAGGCACGATACTCGGCGAAATCCTCGCCGACGGTGCCCACCACGGTCGGGCGCTCGCGCAGCAGCGCCAGGTTATAGGCGATGTTGGGCGCGGTGCCGCCACGTAGCCGCTTGAGCGAGTCGACCAGGAACGACACGCTCAAGATGTGCATCTTATCGGGCAAGATATGATCTTTGAACTGCCCCGGAAAGACCATGATATAGTCGTAGGCGATCGACCCGGTGACGATGATCTGCACGGTTACTCCCTCTTCAAGCACCAAACGCCGCAGCCTGAGAAGATGCGCGCCCCTGGTACTTGCTAATCTACTCCGTATGACTGTCGAATCAGCGACGATAGCTCTGCGGTCAGCGCCAGCGCACGCTCGGCGTCGGCGGTTTCAAGATAGGCCAGTGTGTCCTCAGGCATAATCACCGATGCGCCCACCACATCGGCGGTTGATACTCCCACGCTTTGCAGCGCGCGCAGCCACGCTTCAAAGCGCGCGGCCAGCCGCCCCACCGTCGCGCTGCGCAGCCCCTCAGCCGTGGCCGGTACGATGCCCCAGGCAAGCGCCGTTTTCTTCGCGAGAAGCTGGGCGATACACGGCCCGATCGTCTCGATCTGCTCCGGCTGCGGCAAGGGCAGGCCCAGGATATCGATCTGCCAGTGCTCAGGCAGCAGCAGAGTCGCCTCGGCCTGGCCGATCCAGAGCGCTCGCGGCATCTGGTAGCCGAGCGCCTGATCGAGCGCCTCCAGCAGCACGTCGGATGGCTGCGCGCAAAACGTCGACTCGCCCACGTTCAGGTACGGCTCGTAGAGCCAGACGATCGCAGCTTTGTCGGTGCGCTCAAGCGCGCTCTGGAGCCATAAGCGCCGTAAGAACAGATGCTTCGCCAGTCCGTCGAGCAGCTCAGCCTCATTGATGATCGGCTCGGCTTGATCGTCGACGATGATCTGTGCCAGGCTGACCGGGCCGTGTACCAGCCCAAACAGCGCCTGCGCCCGCCGCAGCGCGGCCTCAATATGCATCATGCGCGGCAGCGCCGCAAGCTCTAGTGCCTGAGCGCCCGTGGTGCCACGCAGATAGGCGGCGTAGAGCTTATCCAGCCCGGCCCGCGCCTGCTCCCGGTCGAGCCTGATGTCGGCATGGTTGATCGTAATGCCCGCAAAGCCCTCGGCAGCCAGCGCTATTGGCGACTCTCCTTCACCGACCAGCAGCGGCAGCGCCGGTAGCTCTGGCATGTGCTGGGTGACGGCGTTCCACGCTTTTGTCTCGTCAGCGTATGGCAGCGGTCCTAGATGAAGTGGCTGACATTTTGGCCGAAATGGCAGGGGCATAGCGAACCCAAGCACCTAGCTGTCGGCAGCCCCGGCTGACTCGATCGGCTGCCGGTCGCCTTCCGCCGCTGGCTGCTCCATCACCCATCGTAGGTTGTGCTCGAACGGCGGCTCGACAATCCCGCGCTCCGTAATAATCGCGGTGATCAGATCGTGCGGCGTCACATCGAAGGCGGGATGCGCCGCCTGGACGCCTACCGGCGCGAGTAGCTGGCCCGCCAGATGGATTACCTCGCTCGGATCGCGCTGCTCGATCGGGATGTCGTCGCCGCTGGCGAGGCTCATGTCGATCGTCGAGGTGGGCGCGGCGACGTAAAACGGAATGCCATGCGCTTTCGCCAGCACCGCCACGCTATACGTGCCGATCTTGTTGGCGACATCGCCGTTGGCGACGATCCGGTCAGCGCCGACGATGATGCAGGTGATCGCGCCCTGGCGCATGAAGTAGCCAGCCATGTTGTCGGTGATCAACGTCTGGGGAATGCCAGCCTCTTGCAGCTCCCAGGTCGTCAGCCGCGCGCCTTGCAGAAACGGTCGCGTCTCGTCGACGAAGACATGGACGCGCTTGCCCTGGCTGTGGGCGGTCTTAATCGGCGCGAGCGCGGTGCCGTAGCCCGCCGTCGCCAGACCGCCCGCGTTGCAGTGCGTGAGCACCTGCGCGCCGTCGGGCAGCAGATGCGCGCCCCAGTCGCCGATGGCGTAGCACATCGCCTCGTCTTCGTCGCGGATCGCGTGGGCCTCGGCAAGCAGGCGCTCACCGATCGAGGCGATTGGAGTATTCGGGCGCAGCGCGTGCGCCAGCGCCAGCATCCGGTCGGTTGCCCAGCGCAGGTTCACGGCGGTTGGCCGCGCGGCGTCGAGCGTGGCTTTGGCTGCGGTCAGCGCGGCCAGCAGCTCGGCGGGATCGTCGGTAGCACATGACTGGGCGGCCAGGACCATGCCATAGGCTGCGGTGATGCCGATCGCGGGAGCGCCCCGCACGATCATCCCGCGAATCGCCTCCGCGACAGCCTCGACTGTCGTGCAACGTACCGTCTCGCGCGTGTGTGGCAGCCTGGTCTGATCGATCAGGCAGACCGCGCCGGGTTCCCACCATACCGTTCGCATTGCGTTACCCACAAAAAAAGCCGCTCGTCACGAGAGGCTAGATCAACAATCCCTCTCATCTTTCGGCACAGCTCAGCCATGCCGCAGGATTTGGCACCTTCTGCGTGATGGAGCGCTACCTGCCAGCGTTCGACAGGCGACGCGCCTTCCGTTCAGGGTTGCCGGGCTTCATCGGGCCAGTCCCTCCGCCCCTCGCGATGAGTCGCGTTATGTATTTATCGAACGGCGATTATAGCATAAGCCTCAGGGTGCCGCAACCACCGATGACGATTGTGCCCATGCGCGAGTAGCTGCGGGTGGAGCGGCAGACCCGGCCTTCGGCGCTGATGGACATGAAGTATACTAACCGTAGTGAACCTCTGATGTATGACGGAGATCGCGCGATGAACTTTACGATCGAGATTGAACAGGAAGAGGATGGGCGGATCATTGCCGAGGTGCCGGATCTGCCTGGTGTTCTGGCATATGGGCAATCACGGGATGAGGCGATTGCTTGTGCTTAAGCGCTCGCGCTCCGCGTCCTGGCAGATCGTCTCGAACACGGCGAAGTAGTGCTACCCTCGATGTCAACCACGGTCATACATCGCTTAACTCTACCATCCTCATCCTCATCAATGCATGAGCGACCCTGATCATCTCACGGCGCTCAGCCTACGCGCAGCCCCTCAAGCATCCGCCGCAGCGTCGGCACCGGATCGCCGCCGGTCGTCGCGTCAACTCTGACCCACAGCTCATAGATCCGGCTGCCGACCGGGATCAGCGCGTGCTGCGCGTACCAGACCGTCTCGCCTGCCAGGGGCTTGAAGCGGTCGCGGCGCAGCGTATAGACCCGCCCCGCGCCGAGCGGCGTCTCGATGGGCCGCATATCGACGATCGCGCTTTGGTTGGGCAGCACCGCGAGGTACGGGTCTGGCTCCGACGCGATGAGGCCCAGAATCTCGACGCCGCCCGCGAAATACTCAGGCTCGCCCGTTCCGAGATCGGCGAGATCCGAGCGTTCCTGATCGAAGAATTGGACGGACGCCGCTGGCTCGCCTGAGACGCCCCACTCCGTCGGGATGCTCAGCGAGTAGCCGCCCGCCTCGTTGGTGTAGGTCTGCCACGCGCCGCCGGTATCCGCCGAGGCCATCGCCGTGGCAACGGTCGCGGTTGGCTGTGGGGCGGGCGTGAGCGTGGGGCTGACGCCGGATGTTGGCGAGATCGTCGGTGATTGGCTGGTTGCTGCGGGCGTCCTGGTGTTCGTCACTGTTTGACGGGCCGAGCCGCAGCCGACGAGCAGCAGGCAGACGATGAGCAGGCTGAGTAGACGTTGTGGCATGGCGGGCTCCTCATGCTAGCAGCGACACGATTCACGTAATGACCATTCATCAAGCGCTGTTGCCCTGAAATATACACAAAATGATCTGCCTGTCCAATCCTACGCCTGGCCCTCCTGTGAGATCGAGGAGTCTGATCTCAGACCAACGTAGAACAATCGGCGGTTGACAAGCCGGCGCTGGCTCTGTACAATCGTGGCTATAACAGCGAAGAACAGGAAGAGTAGGCATTGCGCACGCTGATAGAGAAGGTGGGCCACCGGCTGGAAGCCCGCCGCAGCAGCAGACACCGAACGTCGCCTGGGAGCTGAACGAGCGAAGCCAGTAGCTCGTTTCGGGTGCGCCCGTTACCGCGCCAATGAGTGAGCGAGCTATTGCGCCTGTCCGCGATGCCTCGCTAATCAAGGTGGTACCGCGTGAGCTTCGCCTCTCGTCCTTGGCTGGACGAGGGGTTTTTTGTGATGCGGAAACGGAGGTGGTCGTCGTGGACGACGATGGCGTTGTCGTCGCCGGACGAGTATGTAGCGCCTAGCGCAGAATCACGCTTCTGCTCTGTGCGCTGCATACTCGGTGGTTCGCCCGAAATGGAATGACGATCAACTGATTGGGAGTAGAGCAATGTCAACGACAAACGATACACGCGCCTGGCTTAAGCAGGCCGATCTCTCGAAAGCCTACGAGGCGCAGCAGATCGAGCGCGACATCTACCGCTGGTGGGAAAGTTCCGGCTACTTCAAGCCGCGCGCGACCGACGAGAATCGCGGACGGCCTCCGTTCGTGATCTCGCTGCCGCCGCCCAACGTGACCGGCGTCCTGCACACCGGCCACGCGATGATGGCGACACTTGAGGACATTATGATCCGCTGGCACCGCATGCTGGGCGACGAGACGCTCTGGGTGCCCGGCACCGACCATGCCGGAATCGCGACACAGGCCGTGGTGGAGAAGCACCTGGCAAGCCAGGGCATCTCGCGCCACGATCTGGGCCGCGAGCGCTTTGTGGATGAGGTCTGGTCCTGGGCCAACAGCAAGCACGATCGGATTGCGGACCAGATGCGCGGTATGGGATCGAGCTGCGATTGGGAGCGCGAGCGCTTCACGCTCGACGAGGGCCTGTCGCGGGCGGTGCGCGTGGCCTTCAAGCGGCTCTACGACGACGGCCTGATCTACCGGGCCGAGCGGCTGGTGAACTGGTGCCCTAAAGACCACACGGTGATCTCCGATCTTGAGGTGGAGCACGAGGAGCGCCAGAGCCACCTGTGGCATATCCGCTACAAGCTGGCCCAGGAGGACGATAGCGACTGGCGGATCGGCGCTGCGGCGGACGGCGGCGCGCGCTGGATCACCGTGGCGACGACGCGGCCCGAAACGCTGCTCGGCGATACCGCCGTGGCCGTGCATCCCGAAGACGAGCGCTACGCCGGGCTGATCGGCGGCGAGGCGCTGCTGCCCGCGCTGGGACGGCGCATCCCGATCATCGCCGATGCGAGCGTGGATCGCTCGTTCGGCACGGGCGCGGTGAAGATCACGCCCGCCCACGATCCGAACGATTACGAGATGGGTAAGCGCCACAATCTGTCGTTCATCAACATCATGAACCGCGACGTGACGATCAACGAGCAGGGCGGGCCGTACGCCGGGATGGATCGCTACGCCGCGCGCAAGCAGCTAGTAGCCGATCTTGAGGCGGCGGGCAACCTCGAAAAGATCGAGCCGCACACGCTGAACATGGGTACCTGCTCGCGCTGCGACACCGTGATCGAGCCGCTGCTCAGCCTGCAATGGTGGGTGAAGATGGAGCCGCTGGCGCAGCCCGCGCTGGCTGCCGTGCGCGAGGGTCGGATCAAGATCGTGCCGGAGTTCTACGAGCGTGTGTACTTCCACTGGCTGGAAAACATCCGCGACTGGGCGATCTCGCGGCAGCTCTGGTGGGGGCATCGCATCCCGGTGTGGTACTGCGAGAGCTGCCAGGGTCTTACGGTGGAGGTGGACGATCCAAGCGCGTGCGCGCAGTGCGGCAGCGCGTCGATCCGCCAGGATGAGGACGTGCTTGACACGTGGTTCTCCTCGGCGCTGTGGCCCTTCTCGACGCTGGGCTGGCCGGAGCAGACCGACGATTTCAAGCGCTACTATCCGACGAGCGTGCTGGAAACCGGCTACGATATTCTCTTCTTCTGGGTGGCGCGCATGATCTTCATGGGCCTGTACCTGACCGAGCAGGAGCCGTTCCATACGGTGTATCTGCACGGCCTGGTGCGCGACGAGCTCAACCGTAAGATCTCGAAGTCGCTGGGGAACGCGCCCGACCCGCTGAAGATTATCGAGCAGTACGGCACCGACGCGCTGCGCTTCACCCTGGCGACATCGAGCGCGCCCGGCCAGGACTTCTCGCTCCAGCCGACGCGGCTTGAGTCGGCGCGCAACTTCGCCAACAAGCTTTGGAACATCACGCGCTTCACGGTGAGCAAGCTGGGCGAGTTTCATGCCACGCGCCAGGGCGGGATCGATCTCGCCGCCGCCTGCGATCTGTCGCTGGCCGATCGCTGGATCATCTCGCGCTACAACCGGCTCTGCGCCGATGCAAACCGGCTGATGCAGGCGTACAACTTCGGCGAGGCCGGGCGGCAGATCGAAACGTTTCTGTGGGACGATTTCGCCGACTGGTATATCGAGAGCGCCAAGGTGCAGCTTGAGGGCGACGAGCGGCGACAGGCATCGACGCGCGAGGTGCTCTACACGGTGCTGGAAGGCGCGCTACGGCTGCTGCATCCGTTCATGCCCTACGTGACCGAGGCCGCCTGGCAGCATCTCACCGATGGCGCTGCCAACCGGCCCGAAGCGCTGATCATCGCGCCGTATCCACAGGCCGAGACGGCGGCAATCGACGAGGGCGCCGCGCGCGACTGGGAGCAGGTGCAGGAGATTGTGCGCGGCATTCGCAACATCCGCAACGAGACGGGCGTGGAGCCGGGCCGCTGGATCGAGGCGATCATCGTGGACGGCCAGCGCACTGCGGCGCTCGATGCGCAGCGTCCGATCATCAGTCGGCTGGCGCGCGTGGCACCCGATAAGCTTCAGGTGACGGCGAGCCTGGCCGAGCAGCCGCAGAACGCGGCGACCCTGGTGGCGGGCAGCGCGGAGGTGTATCTGCCGCTGGCCGGGATGGTCGATCTGGCCGAGGAGCGCGCCCGGCTGGGCAAAGAGCTTGAGCGCGTGGAGGCCGACATCCAGCGGCGGGCCGCGAAGCTCTCCAACGAAAGCTTCGTCAGCCGCGCGCCTGCCGCCGTGGTGCAGCGCGAGCGCGACGGGCTGGCCGAGGCGCAGGCGACCGCCGCGAAGCTCCGCGAGCGCATCGCCGGGCTGGGGTAACGCCTAGGAAACAAGGGAACAAGGGAACAAGGAGGTTAAGCCTTTGTTCTCTTGTTCCTTTGCTCTTCCCCGGTTTGTCCTACCTCACCTGCCTCAGCGCATCGCGCAGCCGTGGCAGCCCGCTGGCGATCTCCTGGCGCGAGACAGCGCCCACCGAGATGCGGAACCAGCCGTTTTGCTCCTTGAAGCCGAACGCGCCGAAGGGCACCACGCCAAAGCCCGCACTGTCAAGCACGAAGCGGCGGATGTCGTCGTTGGTGGTGAACGTCTCGCCGTCGACCGAGCGCCCGATCAGATCGAGCTGCGCCGAAAGGTAGATCGCGCCTTCGGGAGCCATACAATCGACCGGCAGGCCCTCGGCCCGCATGGTCTGAAAGCCCTCGTAGAGCGCGTTGAGCCGCGCCTGAACCTCGGTCTTCATCTGCCCGTGGTACTCGTGGATCGCCTCGACATCGTTGAGCAGCTCCGCAGTGGCAAGCTGGACCGGCTTGGGTGCCCACGCGCCGATGTGCGCGATAATATCCTTGAGCGGCGCGGCGACGACCGGCGGCGCGATCGTCCAGCCAACCCGCAGGCCGGTCGCGGCAAAGCCTTTCGAGATCCCGTCGACCAGGATCGTGTAGTTGATCATCTCCGGCGCGACCTCAGGTGGCGTGTAGTGGTGCGCATCGCCGAAGGTCAGCATCCAGTAGATCTGATCGAAAAGCAGATAGAGCGCTGGACGCTCCTGCTCGACGCGGCGAGCGTTCTCCTCAAGCACCAGCTCGCAGATAGCGCGCAGCCGCTCCGGCTCGATCACGGTGCCGGTGGGATTGAGCGGGCTGTTGAGGCAGATCAGCCGCGCCGCGCCGATATGCGGAGCGAGCGCCTCTGCCGTCGGCAGGAAACCTTCCTCGCGCCGCGTCTCGATCTCGATGGGAGTCGCGCCGACCAGATGGCTGTAGTGGTTGTTGTTCCACGACGGCATCGGGTAGATCACTGTATCGCCGGGGTTGAGCAGCGCGCGATAGGTGGCATAGATCCCTGGACGCCCGCCGCTCTGCACCACGATCGACGAGAGCGGATAGGACAGACCCAGCTCGCGGGCGTAGAGATGCTGGATCGCTTGCCGCAGCTCAAGCACGCCATCCGACGGCGGGTAGTTGGTCTGCCCGGCCTGGAGCGCGCTAATCGAGGCTTCGGTGAGCGCCTGGGGCACCGGAAACTCTTTCGGGCTGAAATCGCCAACGGTCAGATTGAGCACGGGCTTTCCGGCAGCCTGCATCGCCCGAATATCGGCGGAAATTTTTAGAATCTCCGAGCCGACGAGTCCCGCCGCGACTTCGGAAAGATCACGCGGTGATGCATGCTGATTGTTCTCGAAGTAGCTTGCTGCATCGACCATTGGACGGTTGATTGTTGCCATAGCCTCATCCTTTGAATGTGTGAAGTGACCGCATGAACAGTCCACACACGTTGTGGAACCATCGGCGATGACGGAATAGCGCTAAGGGTATAGCAGCCAGCGCCATCCGTCAATGTTCGCAGATTCAAGGATGGTCCCAGGTGTAAGAGACACATGTAGTATGCCGCAGAACCGGACGTTTTGTTACGATCAAGTGTCGTTTATGTGCCGCGCGCGATAAGTTTAAAATGATGAATATGCTACAATAGGCACTATGCATCATGGTGAATCGCCCGCGCTCCCTGTGGCTGGACATCCACCACTTGGTGACTCAACGTTCATGCCTGTGCATGCGCGCCTGTTTCGCTGGTTGGTTGGTGCTGTCGGCCTGCTGTCGATGGTATTCCTCATTCCCTGGATCGATCTATCTGCCCTGCCTTATCTGATCTTTCTGGCTACAATTGGCGTGGCCGCCGAGCTACTGCTGACGATTCGCTTTAGCCCACAGCGCGCGCTCTCGTTGGGCGCGACGTTTACCTTCGCCGTTTTCCTGATCTTTGGTGCGGCTCCGGCGGCGCTGGTTCAGGTCGTAAGCTGGATCTTGAGCCAATTATCCCAGATTTTCTATCCACGGATGCGCACGCCAAGCCGTATTTTCATCATCTTCAACGCCGGTCAGATCGCGCTCTGCGGCGTGAGCGCCGGTCTGATCATTTGGCTGCTCCTGGGCAGGCCGCTGAATCAGCCGCCAAGCGATCCTGTGACGGCGCTGCTGATCTATGCGCTGACCTACCTGCTGATCAACGTCCTGCTCACGACGGTCGCTACCTGGCTCCGCTTCGGCTGGACTGAAGTGTACCAGCAGCTCTGGCCGAATGTCAGCCTGTGGACGATGCTGAGCTTCATCATCTGTATTCCCCTCGCCATGGTCGTCGCCAGCTTCCGCAGCGGCGCCGTCGGCTTTGTGCTGGATGTGCTGCTGATGTTCGGCGTGCTGGCCGTTGTCAGCTACATTGTGCGCATCACGCTGCGGCTTCAGGCGGCCAACCGCGAGCTGAAGGTGCTCAACGAGATCAGCCATAACCTGGCGGGCTCCCTGGTGCTGGACGACCTGTTTCCCTCGATCTATCGCAGCGTGCAGCAAGTCATGCCCGCCGATGTCTTTCTGATCGGTCTGGTCAACGACGAGTATACCGAGATCGAGGTGCCGTTTCTGATCGAGCAGGACGAGCTGCTGGCTCCGCGCACGTTCCCGCTGGAGGCGACGATCGCCGACCAGGTATTGCGGAGCGGGCACTCGGTCTTTATGTCCGACCTCAAAGTCACCGACCAGCACGTGCGCTTCGGGCGCGTCGATAAGCATTCGGCGGCGGTGATCTTCGTGCCGCTGTACGTCGGCGATCAGGTGATCGGCGTGATGTCGGCGCAGAGCTACCTGCCGAACGCGTACACGGCGCGTCAGCTTGAGCTGCTAACCTCGATTAGCCAGATCGCCGCTGTGGCGATCAATAACGCCCGGCTCTTCGCCCGCGAGAAAGAAGTGCTGCGCAGCCGCGAGGAGTTTGTATCGCTGGTGGCGCATGAGCTGAAGAATCCGCTGGCGGCGCTGCTGGGCCACTCGCAGCTTTTAGAGCGGCGCGTGCGTCAGGCGGACGAGAAGCTGCGCCGTCCCGTGGGCGTGATTCAGGAACAGGGCGAGCGCATGAACCGGCTGGTCGAGGACCTGCTGGATCTTTCGAGGGCCGACTCGGGCAGGCTCACGCTGCACATGCAGCGGATTGATCTGGCGTCGCTGGTTCGTAACGTCGTCGATCAGCAGAGCGTTTTGACCACGCGCCACGGCCTGGTGGTCGAGTGCCAGGAGCCGCTGTCGCTGATCGACGGCGATGTGCTGCGGCTGACGCAGGTGTTGCAAAATTTGCTGAGCAACGCGATCAAATACTCGCCGCACGGCGGCACGATCACCGTCAGGCTCTCGGTTCGCACCAGCGACGATGCGCGATGGCCGCGCCGCATCCGCAGGCAGATCAAAACAGCGCGCTCCTGGGTGCTCGTGCAGGTTGTCGACCAAGGCATCGGCATTCCTCCCGATCAAATTGGCCGCATCTTCGACCGCTTCTATCGCGCGCGGAATACCGTACAGGCCGATGTGACAGGCACGGGCCTGGGGTTGAGCGTGTGTGATGGCATGATCAAAGCGCATGGCGGCGTGATCTGGGCCGAGTCCAAGTGGGAGAACGGATCGACATTTTCGTTTGCCCTGCCCGTGCCGTCGGCGGAGTAGCATCGATCGAACACCGGCTATGAGCGTCGATCCGGCTTCCAGGGCCTGGCATGTAACCTGCTTCCGAGCCTGCTGTGATGGCTGTATATCGCCAATCGATCGTGCTATTGCAGGAGGAGAAGACATGAGACGAAGGCTTATCTCGCTGGTACTGGCGCTGATGCTTGGGCTTGGCCTGCTTACAGGCTGCGGCGCTGAGGCAGGCGAAGGAATCGAAGGTGGCGATGGAATCAATCCGGGTCTGGCACAGCCAGGCGAGGGCGGCGAAGGATTTGAAGGCGGCGAGGGCGGCGAGGGCGGCGATTAGCGCCGAGCTATCGAGCCAGCTAGACATAAACGAGGGGTCGACGCGATTGCGTCGACCCCTGCTGCGCGCTGATCTCAGGTATCCCGCCGGGTTATCTAGGCGGTGATCAGGCTTTCGTCCTTGTGCTTCTCGCCCTCCTCGATCAGCATGATCGGAATGCCGTCTTCGATCGGGTAGCGATAGCCGTTGCGCCGATTGACGAGCCACTCTTTGCCGTCGGCATCCGTCATGAGCTCAACCGGCCCTTTGTCGACGGGACAGGCCAGGATCTCCAATAGCTCCTTGCTGATCGTGCGTTTCGCGCCGGGAGCCGTGCCGTTGCCGCTCAAGTTGCCCACGGGCGCAAGATCAAAGGCGCTATCTTCCTGGTACTGGCGGTACAGGCGTACGATCGCGTAGCCTAGCCCGGCCAATAGACCAAGTCCAAGTAATCGCCGAAAGGTTTTCATCATTCCTCCTGCATCGAATGCGAATCTCTGGTAGCGCTGCGAGCGTCCTGGGCGGTGTCGGCGAGATCGGCGAGGCTCGCGCGCTTGGCTGCATAGATAAAGACTTGAATTTTTGCGACATCCTTCACGCCGCCGCTTTCGACGCCGCTGCTCACGTCAACCACGTTGGGCTGGACGCGCCGAACGGCAGCCGCGACGTTTTCAGGCGTTAGACCGCCTGCCAGCCAGGTTGGGCGCTGGCGGGCAATTGCCGCCGCCTGCTCCCAGTCGCCGGTAACGCCCGCGCCGCCGAACGATCCCGCTACATGGGCGTCGATCAGCAGCGGCGCTACCTGCCCGGAGTCGCCTGTCTGAGCCAGCCAACCGGCCTCGCTGGGATGCCGATCGAAGCGGATCGCTTTGATCACCGGCCTGCTGATCGCAGCGGCAAGCGCCACCTCTTCATGGCCGCTAAGCTGCGCCCAATCCAGGCCAACCTCGTCGGCGATACGGTTGATCGTCTCGGGCTGCTCGTTGACGAACACGCCGACAAGACCGACGACCTTGCCTGTCTCGTCTGCCGCCGCGCGAACGGCAGCGACGATCTTACGCGCTTGCAGGAGGCTGATGCGCCGCTTGCTTGGCGCAAAGACCAGCCCAACGAAATCGGCACCAGCGGCTACTGCGGCCCGACCATGCTCAGGCGTCATGATGCCGCATATTTTCACGTCGACAGTCATCGGATACTAAACGTTCCCCGCAGCGCTGGCGCTACTCGTTAGCGCTCTCGGCCTCGCCAGCGGTCGCCTCGTCTCCGGTCGCGGTCGTCTTTTTGCGACGGCTGCGACGCTTTTTGGTGCCGTTGGTCGCCTTGCGCGCATCGTCGGTATCGGCTGCGCCATCCGGCTGATCGGCACTGGCCGTCACAGGCTCGGCTGGCGCTTCGCTCGAAGGTGCCGCCGGTTGAGCCGCTTCTGCCGCCGCGCTCGCCGGTTTCTTGCGGCGATTGCGGCGCGGCTTGGCCGCAGGCTCTTCGGTCTTCTGCTGCGCGGGCTGCTCGCTCTCGTCTTCGGCGGGCTGGGGCGCGCGGCTCTCGGCGGCCAGCGGCTCGATCGTCTCCGGCGCGGGAGCAGCGGTGGTTTCGGCGGCTGGCTCCGCTGATGCCTCGGCTGCCTGCGCTTGCTTGCTATAAGTCCGCGCCCGGCGTCGGCGTGGCGCGGCGGCGGCAGCCCCGGCCTCCTGAACCAGGCCCGCTGCGCTTTCAACGACGGGCGCTTCCGCCGCCGTCTGACCGGCTGCTTCGGCGCGCGGCTGTGTTTCGGCTGTCTCGGTTTGCGGCTGCTCGCTGTAGAAATTGTCGCGGGCAATACGGTACTGCGAGCTTAGCCGGTAGTAGGCTTTCGCGCCGCGCCCGGTGCGCTGGAGCATGCCCCGGTTGATCGCCTGCTTGACCAGCTCTTTCAGCTCGTTGTTGGTGAGATCGATGATCTCCTGGTTACGCAGGCCGCGCAGCGCGCTGAAGATCTCGGCAAAGCGAACCGGATCGGTGAACTGCGACATCGAGCCCCGGAAGATCTGCCACTCGCGCTCGCCGAAGCTTGGCCGCGTGGTCTGCTCCTGGGCCGGAGCCTCGGCTACCGGTACTTCTTCCTCGATCGGCGCGACAACGGGCTGCGGCTCGGCCTCGACTGGCTCGACGACGCCGGGAATCTCCACGACCTCCGGCACGATATACGGATGCTCAACGACATCGAGCATCTCCGGAGCCTCAGGCGCGAGCAGCGCTTCCTCTAGCTCCAGCTCGCTCTCCAGCTCGCGCTCGGCCTGCTGCGAGGCAAGATCCTCGGCGAACTGGCTGACGCGCATCGGATCTTCGCCCGGCAGGAAGACCTCTGTCACCGTGCCGTTGGTGAAGATCTGCACCTTGCCCTGCCGCTCCGCCTCCTTGACGAAGTCCTTGAACTTCGAGAACGGACGACCGCTGGAGTCCTTGACTTTCGACTCGTTGAAGCCGCTGTCAAGCTCACGCATCAGCACCTTGAGCGATCCCAGGTTGCTGACGAAGCCACGCTGACGCGCCAGCTGGATCGCATCGACGAGCGTGTCGTAGACGGAGCGCTGTGGCGCTGGTGCCTCGACCTCAGGCGCGGGCGCGGGGCGCTCGGTCTTTTCGCGCTCGCGCCTGGCCTCGACCTTGCCGTTGCCGTCGCCGCGCTCCCGCTCGCGCTCGGCACGCTCGGTCTTTTCGCGCTCGCGGCGCTCGGCCTTGGCCTGCTGCTGCTCCTGACGCTGCTGCTCCTGGCGCTGCTGGGGCGACTTGAGATCGGCGATCTGCTCGTAGAAGAGAAATTCGTCGGCGCTCTGAGCCAGGTGCGCGCTAGCAGCGCCGCCAATACCGATGATCACGACCTCTTTGCCGTGCTGCCGGATCGCATTGACCAGCGGGATAAAATCCCGATCGCCGGTGACAAGCACGAATTTGTCAAGGTGAGTCTGCGTGTAGAGCGTGCGCATCACGTCGATGCAGAGGTGAATATCGACGCTGTTCTTAATCGGGCGGCCCGTGCGGCCTACCTCGCGATCGTAGTAGTAGGTGGGGACGTACATCGGCTCGACGCCGTTGGCAAATAGGGCCGAGGTGACACGTGGGTAGCGGTACCAGTCGGCGTAGGCGCGGGCGATAACGATGCGACCGTAGTCTTCGCAGCGGTCCATGATCATCTCAAAGTTCGGCGTCGCGTCGAACTTCTCGCGCACGGAGACATAGACGTTTTCAAAATCCACAAAAACGGCTACGTCTGAGCGGGTTTTTGGTCTCTCCATAAATCAATTCTTCTCCAACGGATTGTACGATACAGGACTCTGGAAAAGCATCTTATCGAGAGCAGCAAGATGCTTTGCTGATGAAGCCACATACGGCAGATACGGGCACGTTCTACGTGTTCAAGAACAATCCTGTATCGTACAATCTGCCACATGTGCAAAACTTAGGGCGCGACAGGCGCGCCGATCGCGTACAACAGCAGCACAAGCGCGGGCGCAGTTGCGATTGCTGGGATGAGGTTGGCAACCCGGATGCGCTTGAGCTCCAGGAGCAATAACCCGATTCCCAGCATCAGAATTCCGCCTGCTGCCGTCATTTCGTCCAACATGACGCTCCCCAGCGGTAGCGTTGTTCCTCCAGCAAGAATCGTTCGCTCGCTCACCAGCCCTGTCGCGCTCTCTCCCAAGACCCGTGCCAGGAGCGTGATGCCGCCCTGAACGACAAAAATGGTGAGCGTTGATAAGCCGACGCCCCAGCCAAGCGCCGAGGCTAATGTCAGCGATGCGATCATGTCGAGCAGCGATTTGATCGCGATAAGCTGGTAATCGCCCCGCAGCCCATCCTGGATCGATCCCAGGATCGTGATCGGCCCAACACAGAAGATCAGGCTGGCAGTGACAAAGGCCGTTGCCACGCTTGTCTGGCGCTTAAGCCGTGACTCCGGATCGCGCGGATCGCCGTTGTCCTGCGCGAACGTGTCGAGCTGCTGCGTTGGTCGCGTGCGACGTGCCACAAGCGCCTCGACGCGGCGGCCAACGTGGTCAAGCGCGGCATCGATCTGCCACCATTCGCCGAGCATTCCGCCGATCAGCACGCCGCCGAGCGTCAGCAAGATGTTGTGCGTGCTCGCCGTCATGTGCAGGCCCAGCACCAGCGTCACGATTCCGGTCACTGCCATAGCCGTCTCGCGAAAGCGCTCCGGCAGCCGATTGCCGATGAGGACACCAAGCAGCGTTCCAAGAGCGACTGTAGCAACATTGATCAACGTTCCGACAGGCAGGATCACGCTGTAGTAGGCTCCTCCGGCGCTTCTCCGGTCAGTTCGCGAATTTTAGCGGCAATATTCGGTGCCGTCACAATCGCTTCGCCTACAAGTATAGCATCCGCACCCCAGGCCCGCAAACGCGCGCAATCTTCGCTGCCCCGGATTCCGCTTTCGCTGACCAGGATCGGGCGGCTGGTGGACGGTAGCGCGGCCAGGAGTCGCTCGGTGGTGGTGAGGCTGACCTCGAAGGTGTGCAGGTTGCGATTGTTCACGCCGACGATCGACGCGCCCAGCGCCAGCGCTCGCTCCAGCTCGTGCTCGTCATGCACTTCGACCAGCGCCTCCATCCCCAGCGCCTCGGTGAGATCCAGCAGCGCGCGCAGCCGCCCGTCGTCCAGCGCCGCCACGATCAGCAGGAGCGCGTCGGCTCCGTAGGCTCGCGCCTCGTATACCTGATACGGCTCCAAAATGAAATCTTTTCGTAATAGTGGGACGTACACCGCCCCGGCTTCGGCATCCGACCCAGGCCGCCCATCTTCCGGGGGGTCGGGCTGCATGGCCCGGATCGTCTTGAGATACTGGAGGCTGCCGCCGAAGAAGCGGACATCGGTGAGCACCGACAGCGCATCCGCGCCGCTCGCGATGTACGTCTGCGCCAGCTTGATCGGGTCGAAGTTCGGGGCGAGCACGCCTTTCGATGGGCTTTTCTGCTTGACCTCGGCGATCAAGCTCAGCCGGTGGCGGCGCAGAACTGCGCCAAACGATCGTGGTGGGAGCGCCGCCTGAGCACGCTCCTGGATCTCGGCCAGCGGCACCTTCAGATGTTGTCGGGCGACCTCTTCGCGCTTATGGGCAAGAATCCGGTCAAGATACGTTGCTTCGCTCATGCGTTATCCTGATACAGTCAAGCTAATCCTGGCTACGCGACTCGGAGAATGTCGGTCGCATTATAGCGGGTCGCGCGCCGATCCGCTCAGCGTATAGACCATAATGTATCATATTGACAGGGCCGTAGCTTGGCCCTAGACTCGGCACGTTGACAACAGGAGCATCATCTATGGCAAATGTCAAGCTGGAAGAGCTGATCCGCAACGTGCCGGATTTTCCCATTCCCGGCGTGCAGTTCAAGGATATTACGACGCTGCTGCGCGAGGGCGCTGCTTTTCAGACCGTGATCGAGCAGATCGTCGAGCGGTTCCAGAATGAGCGCGTCGATATTGTGGCGGGCGTTGAGTCGCGCGGCTTTATCTTCTCCGCGCCGGTCGCCTACAAGCTCGGCGCGGGGCTGGTGCCGATCCGCAAGCCGGGCAAGCTCCCCGCCCAGACGGTCGAAGTGGCCTACTCGCTTGAGTACGGCACCAACGTTTTGCAGATGCACGCCGACGCATTCGAGCCGGGCGCGCGCGTGCTGATCGTCGATGACCTCCTGGCAACGGGCGGCACCGTCGCGGCGGCAGTGGAGCTGGTGCGTCATCTGGGCGGCGAGATCGTCGGGCTGGCCTTTGTGATCGAGCTGCTCTTTCTGGAAGGTCGCAGGCAGCTTGGCGACTATCCAATCCACTCGCTGGTCCAGTATTAGCGGCTGGGCTGGCCTACCACGGACACGACGATACCCGGCGGAGCGGGCGAAGATTGACATAGCGCTCAAGCACAGCGAGTTTCTAGTGGTCTGGTACTTGCACTGGCCGGATCGACACGGTATTATGTAGAGAGCGCGGTATTCCCACGCTCCTGTTATGAGGAGGTATCGTACATGGCAACGATTCCGCTCGTTGACACCAATACTCTGGTAACACTCACGCCGACAGCCGCAGAAAAACTGCAGGGCCTGATGAAAGAAAAGCAGCTCGAAAATCATGCGCTGCGCGTCTTCGTCGCTGGCGGTGGCTGCTCTGGCCTTCAATATGGCATGACGTTCGACGATGAGACGCATCCCGGCGATGCCGAGTTTGAGGTCAGCGGCCTGAAAGTTCGCGTCGACCCGATGAGCGCGCGCTATATTCAGGGCGCGAACATCGATTATCAGGATTCGCTGATGGGCGGCGGGTTTAAGATCGATAATCCCAACGCTGTCGCGTCCTGCGGCTGTGGCTCGTCGTTCCGCCCGCGCGACGAGGAAGGCTACGAGGATGCCTCGGCTGGCGGTGGCTGCGGCAGCGGCGGGTGTGGCTGCGGCCACTAGGCGTCGTCGAGCGTGCGCTACAACTAAACGGAATAAAACGGTCATCTGAACGAAACGGAGATGACCGTTTTGTTTTGGTGGAAAACAGCTATCCCCAGCATGATCGAAAGGGTAGTCGCTGCCGGGACCAATAGCCAGGTTCGCCGAAGCGGCACCTGGCATAGCATACTAGCTGTAGCGCTTCGACGATCGGAGCCGGGCAGTGGCGGCGGCTGATGTGCTTGGAGCGGCCTTAGCACAGCATTGCGATGAAAGGTTTTGATGATGGCTGCGGCAGATAGACGAATACACATTGTTGGGATCGGCGGCACGTTGCAGGAGCGTTCAACCAGCCGGTGGGCGCTGGAGCGTGCGCTGCAAGCCGCTGCGGCGGCGGGCGCGACGACAGAGCTGCTGGCGCTCTACGAGCTGGACCTGCCGATGTTCGTGCCCGGCAGGCCGCTGGAATCCTACGTGCCATCGGTTGCGCGTATGCTCGAAGCCGTGCGCAGTGCCGACGCGCTGATCCTCAGCACGGTAGGCTATCACGGCACGCTGGCGGGCGCGACTAAAAATGCGCTTGATTTTTTTGAGTTTTTATCGAAAGATGAGCGTCCGTACATTCATGAAAAAGTGGTCGGCCTGATCGCCACCGCAGCCGGCGAGCTGGCGGCAGTGAACGCGATCAACCCGCTGGTGCATGCGGTTCACGCGCTGCGCGGCACGGTAGCGCCGCTCTTCGTGCCGATCCCGCGTCCTGGCGAGGTCTTCGATGCCCAGGGCAACGTGGTCGATCCCAAGTGGGCCGGGCGGCTGGATCAGTTGGGGCGCTTAGTGGCCGAGACGGCCAGCAAGTTTCAGCCCACGCCGATCGATACGGCGTCGCTGTAGGTCGAACCTGTGCTATCATGAGGCACACTTGTGCCCTCCGATCTGGATAGAAGATTCGGGAGCATGCCCGAATCTTTCTCGTGTTTGAGCGAAGGAGCTGTCGATGAATCGTCGTCTGCCGTTCAAAGAAGCGACGCCCCGTGAGATCAAGCAGCGCCTGGACGCTGGCGAGGATCTGATGTTGATCGACGTGCGCGAGCCGGAAGAGGTGCGCATCGCGTCGGTTGCGCAGGCCGAGGTCTATCCGCTCAGCCAGGCGGCGGGCTGGATCGACTCGCTGCCGAAAGATCGCGCTCTGGTGATCCTGTGCCACCACGGTTCCCGCAGCGCGCAGGTGGCGATGGCGCTGATGCAGCGCGGCCATTCCAGCGTGACCAACGTGTCTGGCGGCATCGATGCCTGGTCCCAGCAGGTCGATCCCAGCGTGCCGAGGTATTAGGTTAGGGGGAGTACGTGAACAAGGAAACAAAGAAACAGGGGAATAAAGGAGCTAAGCGGTGGTTCCCTTGTTCAGCCTCCGTTCTTAGCTCCTGGTTTGCTGTTTGCTCTTTGTCTTCTCTTGTTCTTTTGTTTGGTTCTGAGTTCCTGGTTCTTCGGCGGGCCAGGGGGAAGAAAGATGATGAGGGACCACCCCCATACCTCCGACCTAACGGCCTCTTGTTCTCTTGTTCTTTCGCGTGGTTCTTATGAGCTATCCATCCGAGTATCTCGCTGGTATCGAGCTGTTCAACAGCGGTCGTTTCTGGCACGCCCACGAGGAGTGGGAGGCGGCCTGGAAAGCGACGACCGATCCGCAGCTTCGGCTCTTCTACCAGGGCATCATCCAGACAGCGGCGGCGCTGGTCCACTGGCAGAAGGGCAATCCCAAGGGGCTGCACCTGAACTGGGCCAAGGCCCGCGCCAAGCTGGTCCAACTGCCGTCGGTGGTGATGGGCCTGGATGTCGGGCAGGTGATCGCCGCGATGGACCGCTTCGAGCAGGCCGAGGGCATCGGCCTGACAGCGCCTCTGTTGCTCATTCAGCCCTGAATCTACCCGTATTTTGCTCCCCATTGAGCTACAACCTTTGACTATTGCCGAATACAATAGTCTGTTTTACACTGCCTGCCACTCGATTCGATACACGATCAAGCGACCATGTTGTCCGTCATGTGCTGCCATGCAGGAACGCGGGATGTTTCGGGGTGGCTCCCCGGGCCAGGGTACCCTTTGGGTCTGGCACCCGCCCCGGCCTGACGGCGCACGAGAGGAGGCTCCTATGCCGCCAATTGTCGAGGTTGCGCACCTGGGAAAAACGTTCAAGCGGCGTGTGCGGGCGGGTGGTGTCATGGGGCTGCTGCGGTCGTATGTGCGGCCCCGGTACGAGACGATCGAGGCCGTGCATGATCTGCATCTTCAGATGAGCGAGGGCGATTCGCTCGCGCTGATCGGGCCGAACGGCGCCGGCAAGAGCACCACGATCAAGATGCTGACCGGCATCATGCATCCGACGACAGGCCGGGCGACGGTGCTGGGTATGGTGCCGTGGCAGCAGCGCACGCAGGTCGCGATGAACATCGCGACGGTCTTTGGGCAGCGCTCGCAGCTCTGGTATCACCTGCCCGCTGGTGAAACCTTCGATCTGCTGGCGCGAATCTACGAAATTCCGGAGGCAGAATACCGCGCGCGACGGGCTGATCTGATCCGGCGCTTCGAGCTGGAGCCGCTGCTGGGCAGCGCGGTGCGCAAGCTGAGCCTGGGCCAGCGCATGCGCTGCGAGATCGCCGCGTCGCTGCTGCATCGTCCGCGCGTGCTCCTGCTCGACGAGCCGACGATCGGGCTGGATGTGATCGCCAAGCAGCAGATTCGAGCCTTGATCCGCGAGCTGAACCAGGACGAAGGCGTCTCGGTGCTGCTGACCTCGCACGACGCGGGCGACATCGAGCATCTGTGCAAGCGCGTGATCGTGATCAACCACGGCACCGTTATGTTCGACGACCGGGTCAGCACGCTGCGGCGGCGCTACCTGCGGCGCAAGGTGATCGATCTGCGGCTGAAGGAAGAGCTCATCTCGCTGCCGGAGTTGCCGGGCGTGGCGGTGGTCAAGGCGCGCGGCTTTGGCGTCAAGCTGGAGGTCGATACCGAGCAGCAGCCGATCGAGCAGGTTGTAGCGATCCTTATGGGCACGCTGTCGATCGCCGACATCACGATCGAAGATCCGCCGATGGAAGAGATCATCGCGGCGATGTACCAGGATCAGGCCCGCGAGCGCGCCGCAGCCAAAAGCGCTCCCGTCGAGGTGACGTGATGGACGAGAATCTACGCATGGATGCGGTGCCAGCAGCCTGGAATCTGCGCAGGCCGGGCGGATTGGGCGCGCTGCTCGGCAAGACCTGGGCGGTGCTGCGGATCACCGTTGCGACCCGGCTGGCCTATCTGGGCGAGCTGCTGGTCCGCTCGATCTTCATGGTGCTGATCCTGTTTATCTTCACCCAGCTCTGGAACGCAACCAACGCCTCGCAGGATGTCGGCGCGCTGACCGGCTTTGCGATCCCGCAGCTGATCTGGTATCTGGCCTTCACCGAGGCGCTGATGATGTCGGTCAACAGCATGGGCGATACCGAGGTCGATCGCGAGGTCCGATCGGGCGACATCGCCTACCGCCTGGCGCGTCCGCTGCCGTATCCGCTCTACCACCTGGGCGCGATGCTCGGCGAGCGCCTGCTGCGCTTCGGCATGAATCTCGCGGTCGGCTGCCTGGTGTCGCTGGTCGTCGTCGGCCCGATCTCGATCGCGCCGCTGTCGCTGGTGGCGGCCTTCTCGACGGCGATCTTCGGCTTCGTGGTCGACTGGATCTGGATGTTCGCCATCGCGCTGCTATCGTTCTGGATCGAAGACACCATGGGCCTGCACCTGCTGTACCGCCGCGCGCAGATGCTCCTGGGCGGCATGCTGATCCCGCTGGAGGCGTACCCGGCCTGGCTGGGCAACATCGCGCAGGCGCTGCCGTTCCAGTATCTCGTCTACCAACCGGCGCGGCTCTTCGTGCAGGCCGATGTGAGCGGCTGGCTGCATGTGCTGGGCGTGCAAGCGCTGATCGGCATCGTCGGGCTGCTGCCGCTGCTGGTGATCTACCGGCTGGGCTTACGGCGCGTCAGCGCGCAAGGAGGCTAAGATGCGGCGCATAGCGGCATTTGGGCGCTTTGTGTGGGGCTACGTCGCTGCCAATTTCCAGGGCGCGCTCGAATATCGGCTTTCGTTCGCCAGCCAGGTCTTCGCGATGCTGCTCAACGACATCATGTGGCTGGTCTTCTGGATCGCCTACTTCGGTAAATTTCAGCTCGTCGCCGGGTGGGGCCGCGATGACATCGTGATGCTGTGGGCGGTCGTCGCGGCGGGCTTTGGCCTGGGCACGACACTGTGCGGCAACGTCTTTCGGCTGGCAGGCATGATCATGCGCGGCGAGCTGGATTTTTACCTGGCGCTGCCCAAGCCGGTGCTGTCGCACGCGCTGATCAGCCGCATGAGCCTGACCGCTCCCGGCGATATTGCGTTTGGGCTGATTGCGTTTGGGCTGATCGTGCGGCCCTCTGCGGTGCAATGGCTGCTCTTTCTGGTCTTTATGCTCACCACGGCGCTAATCCTGGTTTCGTTCGGCGTGATCACGCAGAGTCTCGCCTTCTGGCTGGGGAACGCCGAGGGCCTCGCGCAGCAGTTGACCAACGCGATGATCAGCTTCTCGACCTATCCGACAGTAATCTTCAACAGCGCCGTCAAGTGGGCGCTCTTCACGGTGATCCCGGCGGGCTTTATCGCGTATGTCCCGGTACAACTCTTGCGAGAGTTCTCCTGGCCGCTGTTCGGAGGCTTGCTCGCGTTTGCGGTCGGCGCGGTTGCGCTGGCCGGAGCGGTCTTCCGCGCGGGCCTGCGACGGTATGAGTCGGGGAATCTGGTGCTGATGCGCGAGTAGCGTGGAGGAAGGACAACCATGGAACGCGAACCACAGACGCTTGAGGATCGCCTGGCGCGGCTGGAAGGCCAGTACCATGCGCTGAGCAAAGAGCTGATGGACGGCTTCAAGGATCTGCGCGATCGGCTCGATAAGGCGCAGCAGCAGCTTGACGAGGTGCATACGGTCAAGGGCGGCCTGGTCAAAAGCGAGACGCTCGCGGATGTCATCACGCGGATCGATCGGCAGGTCGACGAGATGCATAAACAGGTTATCGCAATTAGTAATACAATGCAGACGGGCAAATAATCGCCGCCTCTGTGTCCGTTGCTCGGCAGCCGCGCAGAGGTGGCCTGTCTGAGAGGAACTGACACATGTTTTTTACACGACGTGGCGATGACGGATTTACCGATCTGCTCGGCGGGCAGCGCTTAGCCAAAGAAAGTATGCGCATCACCGCGCTGGGCGACATCGACGAGGCGACATCGGCGATCGGGCTGGGGCGGGCGCTGGCTCAGCGGGACGATACCAGGGCGGCGCTGCTGCACGTGCAGAAAGATCTGTATCTGCTGATGGCGGATCTTGCGACGGTCGAGGGTAAGATGGCCGGGCAGCAGCGCCTCGCCGACGAGGCGGTGCAGCAGCTAGAGGAGATTATCGCGGGCTTCGATACGCGCGTGTCGATCCCCAGGGAGTTTGTCGCACCTGGTGATAGCGTAGCGGGAGCGGCGCTGGATGTTGCTCGCACGGTCGTGCGGCGCGCCGAGCGCACGATCACGCATCTGTGCCACGATGGCGACGGCGCGAACCGCACGATGATGACCTATCTAAACCGGCTGTCGTCGCTGCTGTTTGGCCTGGCGCGCTACGAGGACACGGCGCAGGGCGCGACGCCGACGATCAGCAAGACGATCCAGGGGTAGCGGCAGGCCGACGGCCAGCGCAGCGTCAGGAGTGGCACGATACGCGGGTACACTCCGGCGATCCGCGTATCTTTGGGATCATGGGAGATGCAGATGGAGCAGGCAGCGAACGGAACGACCGACCTCAAGGCCAAAGCCCGGACGATGTACGAGCTGCTGCTCGCGGCCTACGGCCACCAGCCGAATATTCCCCGCCGCGAGCCGATGCACGAATTGATCTCCACGATCCTATCGCATCGCACCACGGGCTACAACGAAGATCTGGCGTACAGGCGCATGATCGAGCGCTGGGGCTCCTGGGAGGCGATCCGCGATGCGCCCGTCGACGAGCTGGCCGAGGCGATTGCGCCGTCGAACTATGCCGAGCAGAAAGCGCCCCGCATCAAGGAGGTGCTGCGCCGCATCATCGACGAGCGCGGCGCGGCCAACCTCGACTTTTTGCGCGAGATGCCGCTGGATGAGGCGCTGGCGTGGCTGACGGCGCTGCCGGGTGTCGGGCCGAAGACGGCATCGCTGGTGCTGCTGTTCTGCTTCGCGCGTCCGGTGCTGCCGGTCGATACGCATGTGCATCGCGTCTCGCAGCGCGTCGGGCTGATCGGCCCGAAGGTCGACGCCACGGCGGCGCATGCGCTGCTGCTGCCGTTGTTCCCCGCCGATCCGCAGATTTTGTACAACTTCCACATCGACACGCTGCGCCACGGCCAGAAGATTTGTGTGTGGGGCACGCCCCGCTGTAGCGCCTGCCCGCTCACCGACATCTGCGACTACTACCACGCGAAGCGGCCCAGGCGCTAGAACTCGATCTGCGCATCGCCTGGTCGAAATCCTTCGATCGCCGCACGGTCAGGGAAACCCGCCTCAGTGGGAACTTGACATTTTGAGGCCGAATCGGCGCGCTATCCTCGCTCCGTGCACGGTTTTTTGTGGTAGTATGTCGCCGATTTAGGGACTTTCAGCCCGTTGCTTTTCTACCCTTGACACGCTATGATACATAGTTGTTGCAGCCGAGCGCGGGCCGGTGCAACATGCTTCGCACTGTCCAAGTCGTCGATTTCGAAGAGGAGACGGCCCGTATGCGCCTCACCCACCCAATGACACGAGTTCTTGTATCGATCTGCTTCATGCTTGGATTGGGAGCATTAATGGTAGTCCCTAAAGCTGGCATGCCGGTTTTGGCGCGGCCTTACCAGCAGGGGGCTCCAGTTACGCTTAGCGTAGATGCTAACAATAAGTACGGAGACGCCGGAACACGTGTTACCTACACCTTTACCGTTTCGGCAGCAACAACCAATACGTGTGCTTCACAGACATATACCATATCGGTCACGGGGTCAGGCTATCAGTTTGCGGCTCCTGGCTCGGTTTCTGTTGGCCCTGGATCTTCTACACAGTTCCAGATCGAGTTCCTTATCCCTTCAACCGAGCAGCCCGGCGATGTAGATAATGCGACGGTGCGGGTTTCGTGTACCACCGATTCAAGTATTTCAGCGTCTCAAATCGTCACGACGACGGTCACGGTCAACGGCAATACGCCAACAGCAACGCCGCGTGCAACAAGCACACCGACGCCTACCGGCACGACTGGCCCGACGCCGACGCCCGGCCCGGTCTGCCTCGATCGGTTCGAGCCCGACAACCTGATCTCCCAGGCGCGCGAGATCCTGCCCGATGTGCCGCAGAACCACGTGATCTGTCCCACCGGCGACGAAGACTTCCTGCACTTCGGCGGCATCGCGGGCAAGGTCTATACGATCGATATTTCGGCGATGGACAACGGCATCGATCTGACGCTGAGCCTGTACGACTCTGCCGGGAACTTGCTGGCCTTCAACAACGACTTCCCCCGCAACAACGATCCCAGCGACATCAAGCCGCGCATTCAATCCTGGCGCGCGCCTGCCAACGGCACCTACTACATCAAGGTGCGCGACGACGCTGGCCGTGGCGGCAGGGATCTCAAATACACGGTCGAGCTTCAGAGCGAGAGCTACGGCCCGACGCCGACGCTTGTCGCCGAGCTATGCACCGACCTGTTCGAGCCCGACGGCGTGCCGGAGCAGGCGCGATTGGTCGTTGTGCGCGAGGTGCAGCCGAACCACAAGTTCTGCCCCGCTGGCGATGCCGACTGGGTGCGCTTCTTCGCCAAGACCGGCCAGCGCTATACGCTGCGCGTGGATAGCAAATCGCGCCCAGGTGCCGACCCGGTGCTGATCCTGGTCGATCGCGACGGCGCGACGATCCTTGACTTCAGTGACGACACCGGCGGCACGCTCGATCCAAGCATCGCGTTCCAGCCGCCCGTCGACGGCTTCTACTTCGCGCAGATCAAGAACGTCGGCGACATCGGCAGCCAGTTCATCGCCTACGATTTCTACTTCGATCCTGCGGGCGTGGCCGTACAGCCAACCACGCCGCCGGCTGTCAGCCCCACCGCGACAACGCCGACCAGCACGACGCCAACGACGACGGGCACGCCCGCCACGGCGACGCCGACGACGACGGGCACGCCCGCCACGGCGACGCCGACGACGAGCGCTACGGCATATAGCACCAGCCTGGGCGGCGTCAAGGGAGCGCCCAGCTTCGTCAACGGTCCCGCCAAGGACTTTGTCGATCCATCGCTCAGGAACGTGTGGACGCGCACTGATCAGGTGGTGGCCGCGCGGCAGGTCGATCGCTCGTGGATGTGGGGGCCGTCAGGCCTCGTAGCTCGCGCCGAAGTCTATACCCAGTCGAATGGCGGCGCGCGTCAGGTGCAGTACTTCGACAAGGCGCGCATGGAGATTACCGACTGGAATCGTGAGCGCAGCAATCCCTGGTTTGTCACGAACGGCCTGCTGGTCAAGGAGTTGATCGAAGGGCAGTTGCAGATCGGGGATGCCGAGTTCATCAAGCGCGCTCCCGCCGAGATTGCGGTAGCGGGCGACGCCGACGACGCGAAAGCGCCGACCTACGCCAGCTTTGCCCGTCATACCGCGCGGGTTGCCGACCGCACCGGCCAGGTCGCGGTGGCGACGCTCCGCCGCGATGGCAGCACGGCAGCGCTCCCCGAAAGCAGCGTGTCGAAGGATGCGGCGCGGCTGGCGCACTACGTCTCCGAGACGGGCCACAACATTCCGCAGGTCTTCTGGGACTTCCTCAACGCGCGCGGCCCCGTGGGCAACGGTCAGCAGCACGACGTGCTGGTCGATTGGGTCTTTGCGATGGGCTATCCCGTCAGCGAGCCATACTGGACGAAGGTCAAGGTCGGTGGTGTGGAGCGCGATGTGCTGGTGCAGGCGTTCCAGCGGCGCGTGCTGACCTACACGCCGACCAATCCCGAAGGCTGGAAGGTGGAGATGGGCAACGTCGGGCGGCACTACTACACCTGGCGCTACGGCAAGCAGCCCTAGCGCGTCGTCAGGCCGGGGGCCGCGCGGCCCCCACACAACCTGTTACGTGTCTTGATGATATACTCAGGCTACAACGCGCGGCATGATCCTTGCCGCGCTCGGCTTTAAAGATCTCGGCAACCATCAGCGGGCATGGCGTCCGCAGGCGGTTGCCATATTTGACTGATCGACACAATGTTTCTGCCACCGCCGAAACCGCCGACGCCACCAGCGCCACCGTCGCTGTCGAGCGTGGTTCGCCGCTCGCTCCGCGATCGAATTATCGAGACGCTGAGCTATCTCAGCGACGAGATCGACTCGCGGCGCGTTGGCGGTCTGGGCGAGGCGCAGGCGGCGGGCTACGTTGCCGGGCGGCTGCGACGTGCCGAGTATGCCGCAGCCGTCCAGTCGTTTCGGGCCAGCGCCGGAGAGCGGCTGCCGCTACTGGCGCTGACGACGATCGGCGCTGCTGGCGGCGCTCTCGCCGCGCTGCGTCCTGAGACGCTCTGGCTCGCGGCGGCTGGCCTGCTGGTGCTGCTCACGATCGTTCTGCTGCTGGCCGAGATCGAAGGGCCAGCGCCGCTGCGCCGCATGCTGAAGGGCACGATTAGCCAGAGCGTGGTAGCGGTACGGGCCGCGGGTGCCAGACATGCGCGCTGGCGCATGATCGTGCTGGCGCCGCTCGATGGATCGCCCACGCCTACGCTCAGTCGGCAAGGGCTGCTGCTCCTGCTGGCGGCGCTCGTCGTAGAGAGCATCGGCGTTGGAGCGCTCTTCTTTGTCACGACCTACGGCTGGCGGCTCCTGGCTGCGGCCTGTGCGGGTCTGGTAGCCGCTATCGGCCTGTGGCTGCTCCGCCGTCTGGTAGTGCCTGCGCTGCTCCCGGCGATCCACGGCGCGGGCGAGCTGACGACGCTGCTGATGGTAGCCGAGGAGCTTGAGCCGCTGCAAGCGATCGAGGTCTGGACAGTGGCCCTGGGCGGTGGCTCGGTGGGCCATGAGAGCATCGCCGCCTTAATCGAGCACTACCCGTTCTCCCCCGCCGACACCTGCATCATCAATCTTCACAACATCAGCGCCGGGCAGCCGGTCTTTGTCACCCGTGAGGGCTTGCTGCGCGAACGGCGCTCCGACCGGATGCTGCTGGCGCTGGCCGCGGACGCCGATGCGCTCGACATGACGATCGATGCCGAGCCGCGCCCGCTGCGGCAGCAAACCCTGGCGCAGGCATTCCACCGCCAGGGCTTGCCCGCGATCTCGATCACCAGCCATAGCGATGCCAGCGTCTTCGCCAACCTCGACGCGGACACGATCGAGCGCTGCGTGCGGCTGGTCGTCGGTATGGTTCGCGGGCTAGACGCGGCTGAGGCACGCAAGGAGCGCTGATCGCGGTTTGATGTGCCGGTTGAGCGGATTCAGTGGTCGTCCAGGCGAACGGGCGATCTTCGGAGAACACCACCATGCAGATTGAGCTGATCCGCGCGCTGCAAAACCTGCGAACGCCGCCGCTCACGGCCTTCTTCGAGATTATTACCACGATCGGCGCGACGCAGTTCTACGTGTTTGTACTGCCGCTGCTTTTCTGGTGGGTGAGCACGACGATCGGCTATCGTTTCATCGTCGTTGTGCTGATCTCGGCCTACCTGAACAGCATGCTCAAAGACCTCGGCCCGCTCTTTATCTCGAATCAATACCTGTTCTATACCACTCGTCCGTTCGCGGCCTATCCGGAGCAGGTCTGGACCTGTCGGCGCGATCCGCTCTTTGATCCGCAGGCCGTGCTGGCACGACTGTGCCGCGAAGAGGAAAGTTTTTCGTTTCCCAGCGGTCACGCGCAGACCAGCCTGGTGGCCTGGGGCTATCTACTGCTGACGGTGCGCCGCCGCTGGTTTTCCGCGCTCGCCGTGGCGCTGATCGTCTTGATCGGCCTGTCGCGGATGTACCTGGGGCAGCACTGGCCGACCGATGTGCTGGGCGGCTGGCTGATCGGCGGCGCGCTCCTGGGCGGCGCGTTCTACCTGTTTTCGCTGTGGCGGCTCCACCCCCGTGCGCTGAACCTTGTGCTGCTGACGCTGCTGCTGGCGCTGGTGCCGCTGCTGCTGGCGCTCGACGACGATCCAACCTTCAACCGGACGCGCGCGCTTGGCCTGCTGGTCGGCAGCAGCAGCGGCTATCTGGCGCACATCCGCTACGCCAAGTTTGTCGTGCGGGCGGCATGGTCGGTCCAGATCCTCAAGCTGGCAATCGGCGCGCTTGGTCTTGGTGCGCTGCAATTCGGCCTGGGAGCGCTGCTGCCGAATATGCATCTTGCCGAGCTGCTGCTGACGCTGCTGATCGGGCTGTGGGTGACGCTGGTCGCGCCGCTGATCTTTGGCCGGATCTGGGGCGTGCCGTCACCGCCCGCGACGGTCCGAAGCGCCGACGAGCGCGCACCAACGCATTGAATTGCAGCACGGGCTATGGTATAGTTAGCACCGCGCCGAAGTGGCGGAATGGCAGACGCGGGGGACTTAAAATCCCTTGCCCGCAAGGGCGTGCGGGTTCGACTCCCGCCTTCGGCACCAATATGCCGCATTGCTGTTGAGCAGTGCGGCGTATTTTTTTGCGCTGCCCTCGCGCATCATCAAAGCAAAAGGATTCTGTGAGGACGCCCCTACACCCCGGCCTGTCGGCGCTGCCTAGCGCGGGCGGTGGCGCGCGAAGATGGCCGGAATGCGGCTGCGCAGATCGGTCTTGTCGGCCATGCGGCGCGTCTCCGATGCGCTGGCACGCGCCTGCATCGCCTGCTCGGTCTTATCGAGCAGCGTGTTGAGCCGCTGGAACATGCCCTCAAGGGCGCGCTGCTCCTCGTGATTCTCCGGCACTTCCATGTGCAGGCGCGCCAGCCGCGCCCGGAGATCCTGGATCTGCGTCGATTGCATGGCCTGTGTCGCGGCTGCGGTGCGTGGTGCGGTGTTGACCTGGACGAGCTGGCTCAGGATACTTTGTACCGTGGCCGCCAGCGGTAGCGCCACGATCATGCCGACCACGCCTGCGGCCTCGCCCATGATCATCAGCGCCACCACCGATACGATCGGGTGGACGATGCCCTGCACGCCCATCCACGGCTCGACGACGCGATCCATGAGGAAGCCGACGAGGATGATCAGCGCCGTCGCGCTCAGGGCCACCGCCAGCGGATCGGTCCAGAACATCGGGATCGCCGGGAGCAGCGTCAGCGGAATCCCGACCCACGGGATGAGCTGCACGAGCGCGCCGAAGACCGCCCAGGTAGCGGAATAACGCACTCCGAGCACCTGGAGTCCGATCCAGAGCAGCAGCAGCGTGAGGATGAATTGCAGCGCCTCCGAGCGCACAAACGTGCCAACTCGTCGCTCGATGTCCTGCCAGGTGTGCCGCGCGACAGTTCGCTGCTGAACTTGCAGCAGCATCAGCCACAGGCGCACGAAACGATCCTCGTCGATCAGCCAGTAAAAGGCGAGCGTCAGGATTGCCAGCAGCGAGATCACCACGTTGGCGATCCCATAGGATAATCCGACAACCTGATAGGCGATCTGCTGCGAGCCGCGCTGGCCGATGCTGTTGATCACCACGCTGGTATGCGGCAGCATCCCGGCGATGGCCTGCTGCCACTCCTGGTCGCTGTTCTGCCAGCTTGTCAGCAGCGCATCGTAGCGCAGCGGGAAGCGCTCTCCCGCGATGCGGAGCTCCTCGACGAGCGGCTGCCCCACGATCACGATCGCGCCGCTCAAGATCGCCAGCATCAGCAGGTAGAGCAGCAAAATCGCGATGCTGCGCGGAATACGCCGCTGCTGAAGCCACAGCATCGGCGCTCGCAGCGCAGCGGCCACGATGATTGACAGCACGAACAGCAGCACGACTTCGCTCAACTGATACGTTAGATAGGCGACCGCTACTGTCGCCAGTACCAGCGCCGTGTAGCCCGCGATGCGCTTATAGGATATTCTTTCGACTGTTTGCATAGGTATCGCTTTGCGTTCCGAGTTCCGAGTTCAAAGTTTGTTTCGAGTTCCGAGTTCAAAGTTTCCGGCTCTTGGTTCTCCGTTTGTTCTTTGTTCTTCCTTATGCCGGTTGACCGGTAGCCTCAGGCGCTTCTGGCTGTCTGATCGTTTGCAGCAGTTGATCGACCTCGCCGACGACCGCTTCCAGATCTTCTTCAAGGATGTAATCGTCCTCGGTATCGTCATGTTCGCGTATCCGCTCGCGCAAATCGTTGGCGAGATCCTGGGCCTGGTAGCGCAGCAGGGCGATCTGATCGCGTCCGATGATCTCTGCGGCGGGCGGCGCTGGCGCGTCGAAGAGGAGGCGCTCGACCAACACCTGGATGATCACCGCCAGCGGGATCGCCATGATCGCGCCGCTCACGCCCAGCAGCGTCCCAAAGGCTGCAATCGCCAGCAGCGTCACTACCGCATTGACGCCGACGGTGCGATCCATGATCCGTGGCACAAGGACCGCATTTTCGACCTGCTGAATCAGGATGCACGCGCCGATCACCCACCAGATCTTTTCCGGCGATTGCGCCAGCGTAATGCTGATCGCCAGTACTGCCGTCGCGATCGGCCCGATGTAGGGTACCGCCTCTAAGACTCCGGCCAGCACCGCGAGCAAGACCGCGTTGGGCACGCCGATGCCGATAAAGGCAATCGCCGACAGAATGCCGATCGACACGCAGAGCAGCGCCTGGCCGCGCACGAACGCGCCTACTTTTTCTTCCAGCACATCCCAGATCTCATGCGCCGTGTCTCGCTGGTCGAGGGGCACGACCAGCAGCGCGGCCCGCACGATCTGCTCGCGGTCGACGATCCAGAAGTAGCTGATCAAGCCAATCGCCACCAGGCCGAACATACTCCAGCCCACGCCGCGAACGATCGCCACCGCCTGAGCGACGGCGGCGACTTTGTCGCTATCCTGCGGCGCTGGTCCCAGGCTCAGGCTTAGCTCAGGTGGAAGCTGCGCCGCCAGTCTGCGTATCAGAAAGACCGGGGCGCTGCCAAGCCATTCGCGAAAATTGGCGTAGTACGTCGGTAAGTCCGTGGAGAGCGTCGTCGCCTGCGTGATCAGCAGCGGCGTGAGCAGGCGCAGCACGCCCGCTGTCACCAGGCCCACCAGCGCGTACATCAGCAGAATACCAAGCGGCTGCGGAATATGATGGCGCTCCATCCACAGGACGTTGGGGCGGATCGCGGTGGCAAACACGGCGGCGACAAAGAGCACGAACAGGACGTTCGAGAAGCGATAGAGCAGGTAAAACCCGACAGCGACCAGCAACACGATGAGCGTTGCGACGATCACACGTCGGGCATACCAGCGACGCGGCGCGGCTGGAAGGGTTGTCGGCGATGCGGCTTGCATAGGCGTGTCCAGGGCAACATGATCGGTTACAGAGCGCACTGCTCCGATCGACCTGATTGCAATTCACGGGCCAGGACAACGCAAACGCCTGCTCCGGCTGGAGCAGGCGCTCCTGCGGGTGAGCCACCGCTTAGACGATCGCCTCTCCCTCAGGCTCGCCTAAAATCTTGTTGGTGAGATATACGGCAAGCCGCGTGGCAATGGCGGTGAGAATCAGGCTGAGCAGGCCATAGACAATCTGCCGCTTGGTATCCTGTTCCATGCATACTCCTTTGATGCTATTCTGCCACAGCCGCTTGTAGCAAGTAGCATGCAACGATTTGCGCGATACTCCATGCTGGCGTGCGCGGCGATAGCTCCATCGTACTACCCAACCCGTCAAGCTGGCAAATCGCGGGCACAAAAACAGGCCGCCCGCAGGCGACCCGTTTTCTGGCTGTCCGATCGTAGATTACTCGCGCCGACCGCCGAACAGGATCATGGCGAAGTACAGCAGTTGCGATACGGCCTGCGCGGCGGCTGCGACGTACGTCAGCGCGGCGGCGTTCAGCATCTTCGACACGCCCTCGGCCTCCTGCGTTGAGATCAGGCCGTTGCGCATCAGCATTTGGCGCGCGCGGCTGGAGGCGTTCAGCTCGACCGGCAGCGTGACCAGCGTGAAGGCGACCGCTCCGGCGAAGAGCAAGGTGCCCAGCACGGCGATGCTAAAGCCAAGCTCGCCGCCACGCGCCGCGCCAAGCAGCAGGCCGATGAAGAAGAGCATCACGCCCAGGTTCGAGCCAATGTTGGCGATGCCGACGATGCTTGATCGGGCGCGCATCCACAGGTAGCCCTCGCGGTCCTGCACGGCATGGCCCAGCTCGTGCGCGACGATCGCCAGAGCGGCTACCGATGGCTTCTGCGTCGAGCCCTGCGACAGGTTGATCGATTTATTGCGCGGATCGTAGAAGTCCGTTAGATCGCCGGGAACGCGATGGACCTGCAAATAGTCCAGCCCCTCATTGCGCATCAAGACCTGCGCGACCTCCAGCCCGCTGATGTTGCGCATATTGGGCACTTCCGAGTATTTGCTGAAGGTTGACTTTACTTTGTACTGTGCCCACATCGCGAAGAACATCGCGGGTAGCGCGAATACAAAATACATCGGGTCTAAGAAAAACATTTTTGTTCCTCCGCACGTCTGCAAACGGCTACGCTGGCCTCATTGTATGCGTGCATTGAATCTTACGCAAATCTGCCGCGCCTGGATGCAGGCCGCTGCTCCGGCTGTCCCACCGTGCCGCGCAGGGCGATCCCCAGCACCAGCCCCGCCACGAAGCCGCCAGCGTGCGCCGCGTAGGCCACGCCGCCATCGGTCTGATCGGTGGCGGCGATCGAGCCGTAGGTGGCGATGAACTGCTGGGCAGCCCACAGGCCAATCATGATCCAGGCGGGTACCACCGTGATAAAGTAGCCGATCAGCACCCGAATGGGATTGCCGCCGAAGAAGACGATGTACGCGCCGAGCACGCCTGAGATCGCGCCGCTGGCTCCTACGCTGGGAATACCCGATCCTGTGTTGAGAAAGATATGCGCGGCGCTGGCAGCCAGGCCCGTCACCAGATAGAAGACCAGGTAGCCCAGGTGCCCGAAGGCATCCTCTACGTTATCGCCGAAGACCCAGAGAAACATCATATTGCCGATGATATGCGCCCAGCCTCCGTGGACGAACATCGAGGTCAGCAGCGTGAAGAGATCTTGCCCGCCCATGACCTCGGCGGGAATCACGCCATACTGACAGACAAACCCCTGCACCGTCGCCGCCGCAGCCTCGGCGCATGAGCGCGCCGTCTGCGGGTCCGGCAGCGTGATCTGGTACAAAAAGACCGCGATATTCAGCGCGATCAAGATGTAGTTGATGACGGGCGTGATATGTCCATGCCGATTCTGATCGCCGATGGGAAACATCGCTCTACCTATCCTTAATCGTGGCGCTTTGTCGATCACTATAGCAAACGATATGCCGGGACGGCCAGAGCAGCATATCAGCCGCGAAGTTAACGGGAAGATTAAGAGTTAGCACTGGTGTTCGTTTTAAGGCGATTCGGGGCTTGACTAGAACAAACGTTCATACTATACTGGCGTCACGATCAAACATCTGTTCGCACATCACAACCCTAGGAAGGAGCCTGGTCATGGCCGTTACGAGTCGCGATCTTCACACCACAGGTACGTTTCGACGACAGGTTACGCAGCCGATCACGATGACGCGCAGCTATCACTCATTGTCGCGTGCGCCGTACGGCCTGACCGTGCTCCTCTGCATCGTCGCGGTCGTGCTGGTTGGCAACAGCGTGATCACCTGGGGCCGTATCAAGCTCGACGACTTCCGCTACGGTCGGCCCCGGACGATGCAACTCTCCGGCTTCGTCGGCCACAACGAGAGCGCGGGCGTGCCCACGCAGTTCGTCGCGATGAACCTCAACCGTCGCGTGGTCGTCTTTGAAATCCCCGGCGGCGACGCTACCCAGACGCGCACGCTCACGGGGCCGTACCTCTTTGGCGCCAACGAAGATCTCACGCCGGTCCGCCTCAACCTCCAAAGCGTCAACACCGACGCCGACCTCGATCTGGTGATCAGCGTCAAGAACGAAGAGATTATCTACATCAACGAGGGCGGCAGCTTCCGGCTGATCCAGCCTGAGGAGCGCGCGGCATACGAGAAGAATCGCCGGTAAGCTTCTCGGCTTCTTGCAGCTTTGCGTGTAGCGAACGAGTTTGTAGTGATCGATGGAGCAGGGAGCGAGATCAGGAGTCTGCCGCTGTTGCCAACGGCTCGCGCGATTGCGCTGAGCGTTGGCTTTTTCTTTGGGCTGCGCGCCAGCTCACGAGCCAGACGATCAGCGGCAGCAGGTAGATTAACCACAGGTAGTACACCTGTGCTTGCAGCGATTGTCCGCTGAGGCGCAGGTTTGGCAGGATGATGTATTGCAGCAGATAGCTGGCCTGCGCCATCATCATCCACGCCGTCAGCCAGCCGAACGCCGCACGGTTGGGCCGGAGCGCGAAGATCGCCAGCGGCCAGAGAATATACCAGGGCTGGAACCACTGGCTGGCGCAGAGCACGTACCACAGCAGCAGGCCAAAGAAGGCCGGCTGCATCTCGCGCTGTCGATACCAGACATGCCAGCACTGCCAGATCAGGCCGATGCCGAGGAGAGCGCTGCCAAGCGAGCTGACCGCAGCGCGCACGTCGTCGGCGGTGGCTTGCGGCAGGCTTAGCCACCTCAGGATCGCGTTGATCGCGGCCAGGCTGCGGGCCTCGCGCAGCAGGTAGCTCATCACCGCCAGCGGCGAGGCGTTCAAAAAGCCTTCTCGAACGATCAAGTTGCGCAGCGTTTTGACCCGGCCTTGCCAGATCGCGCCGAGCTTGCCGCCGAGATCGAGCTGGGCAAATGTCGCTGGCAGATCCCAGTAGGGCGCGTACAGCAGCGCCAGCGGGATGAAAAACAAGAGTAGCGCAGCCCCAAAAACCACCCCCCGTCTGCGCCACGTCGGCTGGCGCTGCATCCAGTGCAGCACAACCAGCGGCAGAAAGATCGCCGGTAAAAACTTGAGCAGCGCGCCGCCGGTCAGCGCCAGCACCGCCGTCCAATGTCGGTTATGCTGCACGGCCCAGAGCGCCAGCAGCAGCGCCAGCACCAGCAGGCCGTCGTTGTGCCCGACCGCCGCAAACTCCCACAGCGCGAGCGGGCTCCACAGCCAGATGAACGCGCCCAGCACCTTCCAGCGCGAGTCGCGCACGATCGCGCAGAGCACAGCGCCGCTCAGAAGATGCGCCGCGACCGCCAGGAGCTTGTAGAGCAGGATGTTGCGCAGCAGCGAGCTGCCGCCGAGCCAGACCAGCAGCCAGCTTAGATCTTCCCAGAGCGGTCCGTACGCCGATGGCGCGTTGGGCCATCCTAAGTAGCGAAAAAACGGATCATTTTTAAACTGATTTGGCAGCGCGAGATACGGATTCGCTCCGTAGACCACGGCCATGCGCGAGCGAAACTGATAGTCGAAGAGATCGGTTGACGTAACGGGATAGGCCCAGATCAGCAGCGCGGATGCCAGGATCGCGCCGCTCCAGATCAGCCGCATCGCCTGGCGCGGCGGGCTGCGCCAGAGGAGTAAGAATCCGCTGATATACAGCGCGTAGAGTGCGATTCCGGTGATCGCCAGCAGGGTCGCGCCCGCCGCCGAACGGTTGGTCACGGTGCCGATCGTGACGCGCGCCCTGGGGAGGAATGTGGGCAGCGCGAATAGCGAAGTCAGCGCCGCGTACAGTGCCAGCATACTGACGAGGATCATCGCGAAGCGCAGGAGATTTTGCCAATCCGCCTGCTCGGCTCGATCCGTATCTGGTAGCGGCGTGGTCATGCCGGTTTGCGGCAGACGAAAACGAGCGCGGGTGGAATGTTGCGGAGGACGTAGCGGGTGATGCGCGCTGTCGGGAAGTACGAGCGCAGCAGGCCGCGCAGCACGGGCGTGTACTGGTAGGTGACGAAGACGCCGCCGGGCCGGAGCGCGGCAGCGGTCGCCTGTAAAATCGCGTGTGTCACCGGGCGCGGCAGCGACGTGAAGGGCAGGCCCGAAACGATACAATCGATCTGTTGCAGGCCCAGCCGCTGAAGATGCTGCCCGACTTCGGCAGCCGATTCGGCGATCAGCTCAACCCGTGGATCGCGGATGCGCTCGCGGAGGCTGGCGAAAAACGGACGATGGACCTCGAAGACCAGCAGGCGCGCATCGGGCTGCATGCGCCGGATGATCTCGTCGGTGAACACACCCGTGCCCGGCCCAAACTCCGCGATCACCTGCGCTGTATCAACGCCTGCCTCGTCCAGCATAGCGCCGACCAGCCAGCGCGACGACGGCGCGATCGAGCCGACCGTGCGTGGTTCGCGTAAAAAGCCTTTGAGAAAGGCCCACGCTGGAAGTTGAAAACGCGAATTCCTCATGGTCGTCCATTCTACCATCGGAAGACGAAACGCACGAATAGCACGATCAGCCCAGAGTTGTGACCGTAGCTGTCACAAATCTCTGCTATTGTCAAGTTGAACCGAGTACGTACAACGGATGTGGAGGGGTTAGCATGGCAACAATCGCACTACGTGTTCCAACGGTATTACCTGGTCAGGCGGTTCTACCCAGCGGCCAGTGCTATATTTTGTTCACTCGCGGCCCGATCACGGCGCGTGCATTAATCGCCGAGAAGGTTCGGGCCGAGTTGCGCAAGGCGCGTGCCGGCGGCATGTGTACGACATCCCTGGCGCTGCTGCTGCCCAACGGCGCTGAGATCGGCTTCGGGCCGCTGGATGAGCAGCTCGCCATCGCGCAAGCGTGCCGCTCGTTTAGCGCCGGGCAATACCTGCTGCTCTACGACGGCAGGCCGCTGGTTGATCTGGATGAGGCAGTGGAGCTTACCCGCCAGACGACGCTGCTGTTTGTGTACGTGCCCAGCGTCGTGACGATCGACGAGGAGCGCTCCCTCAAAGACGCCGCCTGATCCTCGCGATCGTGCTTCGAGCAAAGGCTATGGTCACTCGACCATAGCTTTTTGCTTTGTCGAACAATCCGGCGTTCGATGCCAGGACTGGTGTCGTCAAGGAGCTACAGGCTTGATACAAGCCTGCGGCAGCAAGGTACGACCTAGGATGAAGGTGTGTCGGTGCGCCCTGTAAGCGCGCACCGACACACGAAAAAAGATTAAGAACCGCTCTACCGAAGGATGGTTAATGCGGAATCACTGCGCCTGGTCGGGAAACAGGAGTTCCAGGTTGCGCGTTTCGAGCTGGAAGCGGCGGCCACCATGTCCTCACAGCGCGTTGAGCGCGGCGCAGGCCTGATGGGTCCTGGGAATCGGAGCAGCACTATTTGCAGGCTTATGGTACCCTTTGTACAATGGCGATTGTAGAGCTTAAACAGGAGCGTCATGTGAGCATCGATCAGGCAGACTTTCGCCGTGTCATGGGACATTTCGCCTCAGGCGTCACCGTTGTCACCACGTGCCACGAAGGGTTTTGTCACGGAATAACCGTCAGCTCCTTTTGTTCGTTGTCGTTAGAGCCGCCGCTGGTCTTGATCTGTATCGATCGGCGAGTCAACAGCCATGAGCTGATCGAGCGCTCTGGGATGTTTGCCATCAATATCCTGGCGGAAGACGGCGAGTGGCTTTCACGCCATTTTGCCAGCCGCGAGCTTGATAAATTCTCAAAGGTTGCCTACCATAGCGGGCACAAAGGTCTGCCGCTGCTCGACGGCGCGCTGGCGACGATCGAGTGTCGCCTGGCCGAGAAGTTTCCGGGCGGCGATCATACGATCTTTGTCGGCGAGGTGCTGCGGACAGAGGTTCCTCGCGAGGGCCGTCCGCTGCTCTACTTCCGCAGCGGCTACCATCAGCTTGCTTAGCCATACACAACGAAACAGCGCTACGAGTCGATTCGTAGCGCTATTTCATACAGATTGCTCCCGGCTGGATCACGAGCAGGCGGCGCTCAGCGCTAAGTGCAGTGGACCTGTCGCTTTCGGACCAAGAAGACGCTTTAAACAATACTACATGCCCTAACAGCATGCCATAGGAAGGCAGGTCAAACTAACGCTAGTACTCAGACCTACGCCCCGACAAGGCTTATGGTTGCAGCCGTGCCAGCTTCTCGGCCAGGCCGGTGTACTCCTCAGGCGTGAGCGCTGCCAGTTCTGCCTTGACCGTCGGCGCTACGTCGAGAGTCTCGATGAACTGCCGAATATTGTCCAGCGTCGGCGTGCGTCCACGGGTCAGGCGCTTGAGCACCTCGTAGGGTTCGGGGTAGCCTTCGCGGCGCAGAATCGTCTGGATTGCCTCGGCCAGCACTTCGGGATGCGACGCCAGCTCTTGGCGGATCGTTGCCTCGCTGGGCTGGACCCGCTCAAGGCCGCGCAGCGCGCGGCGATACCCGACCAGGCTATGCCCGAAGGCCGTGCCGAGCGTTCGCAGCACCGTGCTGTCCGAGAGATCGCGCTGCAACCGCGAGACGGGCAGCTTGCGGCTCAGCAGCTCAAGCAGCGCATTGGCGACCTGAAGGTTGCCCTCGCTGTTCTCGAAGTTGATCGGATTGACCTTGTGCGGCATCGTGGACGAGCCGACTTCGTTGGCAGCCAGGCGCTGCACAAAGTAGCCGTCGCTGATGTAGCGCCACATATCCATATCGAGATCCAGCAAGATCGTGTTGACGCGACGTAGCGCATCGCAGAGCTCGGCCAGCGAATCGTGCGGCTCGATCTGCGTGGTCAGCAGCGTCGGCGATAGCTCAAGGAAGCGGATAAACGCCTGGCTAAAGCGAATCCAGTCGACCTCCGGCAGCGCGGACACCTGGGCGGCGTAGGTGCCGGTCGCGCCATTCAGCTTGGCGGTCAGCACCACGCGGGCTACGGTATCGTTGGCGCGGCCCAGGCGATGGGCAAAGACGTTCAGCTCCTTGCCGAGCGTCGTCGGCGTGGCGGGCTGGCCGTGGGTGCGCGAGAGCATCGGCAGGTCGGCATAGGCGAGCGCGAAGTCGCGCAGCATGACATAAATCTCGGCGACTGCGGGCACCAGCACCTTGTCGCGCGCTTCTCGCACCAGCAGCGCATAGGCCAGGTTGTTCACGTCTTCCGAGGTCAGCGCCCAGTGAAGCGCCTCGTTCCACTGAGCCATGCCCAGCGCGGTCAGCCGCTCGCGGAGCCAGTACTCGACCGCCTTCACGTCGTGATTGACGCGCTGGTCCCACGCGGCAATCGCCGCCGCATCGTCCGGCGAGAAGTGGCGATACAGCGCGCGGAGCGACGCCTGCTGGGCGGCGTCGAGCGGGGGGACGAAGTGGACCTGCGGCGAGCGGGAAAGAAAAATCAGGTACTCGATCTCGACCTGAACGCGGGCGCGATACAGCGCCGCCTCGGTCAGGTACGCGCGGAGCGGTGCGACATCTGCCGCATAACGACCATCGAGCGGCGATAATGTATCTAATGCTGTTTGCATGATGGCAACTCCTTCGCAGAGGTTGTCAAGATATGGTAGCATACTCAGCGATAAACGTTTGCGAGACGGTCTGCGCTTAGCGTATAATGCCGCTGCTTTCCTGCCAGCATTGCTTAAAAATTTGTTGTACCAATGTACATCCGTTGTTTCGAGGAATCATGCTCGTCAATCTGAACTTATCACCATCTTCTTATGTTGTTTGCCTCCATGGTTGGCTGTTACAGGATGCGCGGAGGAAGGGAGGGTTGCGGTGAGCAAATCAGGCGTCGTTCTTGTGCATGCCCATCCGCTATTTCGTCAGGGCTTGCGTTATCATTTATCCGGGCATCCCGAATTTCGGATCACCGGTGAGGCTGGTAATGGACAGCAAGCCATTCAGCTTGTCGATTACACCGATCCTGACATTGTGTTGATCGAGATCGATCTGCCGGGCGTGAACGGTCTGGAGGTCGCGCGGGCGATCAAACGGAGTCATCCGAACATCGGCATCGTGCTGCTCAGCGCCGATCAGGACGAGCGGCTGATGATCAAAGCGCTGCGCGCGGGCGTTGCCGCGTTTATTCCGCGCAACGTGCCCTGGGAAGATCTGCTGAAGGTGCTGCAAAACGTGCGCCGGGGCGACTATCCGATCAACGATCTGGTGCTGTCGGTGCCCCAGATGGCCGCGTCGGTGCTGGAGGAGTTTCGCGCGCTGAGCGCCGAAGAGCAGGGCGATAACATCTACTCGCCGCTGTCTCCGCGCGAGATCGAGGTGCTGGAGCTGGTCGCTGCCGGGCGGACCAACAAAGAGATCGCGGTGCGGCTCAACATCAGCAACCAGACCGTCAAAAATCACATCTCGTCGATCTTGCGCAAGCTGGCCGTCAACGACCGCACGCAGGCGGTGGTGTTTGCGATGCGGCGCGGCTGGATCAAGGTCAATCAAAGCGAGCGGGCATAGCGCGCATGAAACATCGCTGGCTGCTGCCGATATGCCTGTTGTTGCTGGCGGCCTGCGCCGTGGATGCGACGCCTCCGGCCCCCATCAACCGCCAGACGGCGAACGCGCCCACTCCTCAGCCGACAGCCGCTCCGCCGACCGCGACGGTCGAGCCGACGGCGACGGCGACAGCGGTACCGGTTGAGACTGTCGCGCCAAGCGAAGAGACGACGACCGCCGTGGCCGATCCGGGCCAGGCGCTGGTCGATGTTTCCTACTGCCGCCGCACGTTCGGGTCAGGCGCTGGCGCGCAGTTTAGCGCGCGGCTGAGCGAAATCCGCGCCGCCGATCTGCCTCAGTTCGAGCAGCTCACTTTCGTTTTTACCGACACCGATGGCCTGCTGCATGGCACGGCAGCCTGCATGTTCGGCGCGGCGTGGCCGACAGCGGTCAGCTATGGCTCGACCGACGCGCCGGGCCAGGCAATGATCGCGCTGCACCTCGACGATTGGCTGCACGACGATCTCTTCGCCGCATCGCCGCTCACACAGACGATGGAGATCACGCCCAGCGGTATCCTCGAACGAGTGGCCTTCGCCGCCGATCCGCTGGAGAGCCGGGGCGCGATCCTGGGGATCGGTCTTGGCGAGCCGCATCCATTCAGGGTGCGCGTTGAGGACAACGAGCTGATCGTCGAGGTGGCGCGTAGCGCGGTCTATCCGCCCGCCAACGATCCGCTCGGCGAGGAGGCCGGAGCCGCGCCGGAGAGCGACAGGCCAGTCTTCTTCCTCAAAGATGGTGATGTGTATCGTCTCGAAGCGGGGCGCGCACAGCCGGTGGTGGAAACGCCGGAGCTTGAGATCGGCCTGGCGGTCAGCCCCGATGGCACGCTGCTGGCCGTGTGTCGCGCCGCTGCGGATGTCGAGCCGTTTGCGCTGCCCTACGATGTGCGGGCGACGCTCTGGGTGATGCAGGCCAACGGCTCTGATCCGCGCCAGCTTGCCGACATCGGCGGCTGCGCCGAGCCAGTCTTTGCGGCCAGCGGCAAAACGATCGCCTTTACCGCCAACGTCGCCGCTAGCCCGCCTGCGGTCCTGCAAGTCTTTACGCTGCCGGTCGTCGGCGGCGAGGTAACGGCGGCGACAAACGGGATCGACGAGTGGAGCCGCTTCCAGCCACGCTGGCTGCCCGACGGGCGCCTGGTTTATCGGGCACGCAACGATAGCGGCCAGAACAGCATCTACGTGCGCGAAACCGACGGCGACGAGCGCGAGATCACGGCGCAGTTGCTAACCGGCGCGGAGTATCGCGGCGTGGGAGACTTTGTGGTCGATCCCGTCGATGGGCTGCTGGCGATCGAGGCGCTGCACGCCGCCGACGATGGCGCGGATCTGGTAGTCCTGCGACCTGACGGGACGCAGGTCGCCGCCGAGAAGCGCGGCTTCTGGCAGCGTCCGCTGGCGTTCACCTCGGCGGGGCTGATCTACCTGACGGCGCAGTGTCCCTCGGAGACGGTGCTGAGCTACACGGTGCATCGTCGCTCGCCGCAGGGCACGATCGAGGCGCTGGCTGCGGGCGATACCAACGCGGCGATCGGCGCGGCGGCGGTGGTGGGCGATACGCTGCTCTACGTGCGGACGCCATCGGAGGCGACGGGTGTGCGGGGCGCGTACGTCGAGCCGGAGCCGGATGATGTCAGTACGATCTGGGCCATGTCGAGCGACGGCACGAATCGGGCTGAGCTATGGGCAGCCGATGCTGCCGTGACCGGCTTGCAGGTGGCGACGCAGTAGCCGAAGCAGAAAGGATGGCAGCGTGACGATCATCGGAGTAGTCCTGGTTCTCGGTCTGGCGGTCGTGGCGGCTGGAGCCGCTGGCTTGATGCTCTGGAGCGGCTGGCTGGCGCTTAAAGACGAGGTGCTGCCCGGCTTCAGGATGGTTCGGCCCAATCCTGGCTCGCTTGTGCTGACGGCGCTGGGTGTGGTTCTGCCGATTCTGATGATCGCCGCGTTTACCCTATACCTGGCGATCTGGATGCTTCAGGTGGCGTTCAGCGCGCTCTAAATTTCGGGTTCTGAGCTCAGGCCCGTACCCCAATCGCCGCCCAGCGTGTACCCCGCGCCCGGAGGGCACCCGCCTTGCCTGCGGTCAGGCGGGCCTCTGCGTTCGTTGCGCGGTGATGGGGAATTGGGTGCCTAGTGCTCGTTCCTTTGCTCTTTCGTTTGTTTCTCGATTCTTTCATTCCCCGACCTCGCGGCGCTATGGCGTCGGCGTGGGCGGCGTGTTGAGCAGTTGCAGCTCGATCTTGCCCTGGTCTGGCTGCTCCACCTCGAGCTTGAGCACGGTCGGGTTGGCAATCGGCAGCGTAATATCGAGCGGCGCTTGCTGCCCAGGCTCCAGCGTGGTGCTTGGCCCACCGGAGGATGCGTAGACCGTGCCGGAGGCGTCGATGAACTTGAACGCATCGAGCGAAACCTGGGCGGGCGCTGTACCAATGTTCGTGGCGGTGCCGGTCATCCGCAGCGTTTCGCCCTCGGCCTTGACGCTATCGACGCGCACCCGGAGCGTCTCGTTCTGCGCAACCGAGTTCAAGGGCGCTCCTGCCTGACCGCCTAGCAGCCGCGCGGTGGTCGTGCGCGCCAGGGCGACCATATCGGTGGGGATCGGCGGAAGCGGAATGGTTCCAGCGTCGGCGGGCGGAGGGCTGGCCGCGAACTGCTGCTGTAGCAGGCGCTCCTGAGCGGGGCCGCGCCGCTCGATGATCTGGATCAGCGCGACAAGGAAGACGAAAATCAAAATGGCGGTCAGCCAATTTGCCCAACGATTCTGCGGATTGCCATAGACACGCATAGCTAGCCTCTTTGTGTGCAGTGTGCCACAGGTTGTTTTTCTTGACAATTATTTGAGGCACGTTGTACACTCTTTCCAATCTTCCAATCTATATCGAACTTTGCTCTGGCGGGCAAGGCGCTCGATTAATTGCTGACACACGTACAGACGAGTCGTGGAGGTTAGATGCACCGAACCCAGCAATACAATCAGCGCCATCCTTGTCGCCGGGACAGAGAGCTGCCTAGCCAGCGCCGTACCAGCGCCCGGCAGCGGTCGATCGATAAGTTTGGACAGCACTGTGGCCGTAGCACGCACCAACCTTCGTACGTATTTTCTACACCTACGATCCGGTCACAAAGGAGGTGTCCCACGTCAAGAGCAAGATCATAACCGTGCGAATGAGTGTGGTGTACCCTAACGTGTGCCACAGCGTCCGTGTTCACATATCGGATTGTGTTAAACGAGGAGCTACGAAACCTATGAAACGTTTTGCTTCAGCGCTCATGCTGCTGGTCCTCATGGCATCGCTGCTGGCCGCGTGTGGTCAGACAACAGCAAGCCCGTCCGCAACCACCGGCGCCGCCTCGCCGGCCCCAGAATCACCGATGGCCTCGGCCTCGCCCGCAGAATCACCGATGGCCTCGGCCTCGCCCGCAGCGTCGGCGGCTGCCTCTCCATCTACCTCAGAAACCGCAACGGCTGGCGCAGCGGCAGAGCTGCCCAACGTCGAGGGCCTGGATCTCGGCACGATCAAGATCGCGTCGCAGACCCCGCTCTCCGGCCCACAGTCGGCGCTGGGCACCGGTATTCGCAACGGCTCTGAGCTAGGCGTCGAGCAGATGTCGAAGAAGGTGGGCATGGAGGTGCAGTTCGTGCCCTTCGACGATCAGGCGACCGAGGATATTGGCGCGTCGAACGCGAACCAGATCGCCGCCGACCAGGACATCCTGTGCGTCGCCGGTCACTTGAACTCAGGCGTGGCGCTGGCGGCGCTTCCGACCTACAAGAACGCCAGCCTGCTGATGATCTCGCCGGCCAACACCAACGTGCGCATCACCGACGACTTCGGCGCGAATCCGGCCTATCGCGTCGTCGGTCGCGACGACGTGCAGCCTGCCGTGGCCGCCAAGCACGCCTTCGAGACGCTGAAGGTCAAGAATGTGTATATCCTGCACGACAAGACGGCCTACGGCCAGGGCGTGGCAGACTTCTTCCGCCAGCTGGCTGAGAAGGCCGGCGTTCAGGTGCTTGGCTTCGAGGGCACCGATGAGAAGTCGGTCTTCGACCCGGTGCTGAACCCGATTCTGGCGGCGCAGCCCGAAGCCGTCTTCTGGGGCGGCATCTACTCCGAGGGTGGCCCGCTGCTGAAGCAGATGCGCGAGAAGGGCATCGAGGCTCGCTTCCTCGGCACCGACGGCCTCGACTCGTCGGAGCTGTCGCGTCTGGCCGGTGAGGCGGCAGTCGGCGTCAACTTCATTACGATCGCCGGTCCGGTGGGCCAGTATCCCGCGGCGTCGCAGTTTGCCAAGGACTACGAGGCCAAGTTCAGCGCGGCCACGCCGTCGTTTGCAGCGCAGGGCTACGACGCCGCCGCGCTGTGCGTGCTGGCGATTGCCAAGGCCGCCGAGAAGGCCAACGCCCGCCCGACGCGCCAGCAGGTGCTGGAGGCGATGAAGGAGATCGGCCCATACGATGGCGTGACCGGCACCGTCACCTTCAACGAGAAGGGCGACCGCGTCCCAGCGACCTACTTCGTGATCGAGGTCAAGACGGGCGATCCGGCACAGTGGGATCAGGCGAACCAGATCATCAACAAGATCGACATCTCGCCAGAAGGACAGTAGGCACGGTCAACGTACGAAACAGGAGGACGGGCGCTAGCTCGCCCTCCTGTCCTATCATCAATCAAGCAGAACATTTAACCGTTTGTCGTCGACCATTTCGTTGCAGCGTCGGCGCGGCATCAACCGTTGGATGTTTGAGGGCGTATGGCAGTAGAAGCGCAATCGAAACCAATGATCACGCGACAGTCGTCCTGGAACACACTGCGCCAGGTATTCGCGCCGATCGGCCAAATTCTTGTGTTTATTGTAGGCAGCGCCGTTATCCTGGGCCTTATTGTCGTGCTGCTTGGTTTGGTGCTTAGCCGGGTCATGGAGCAGCCGAATATGCTGAACGGCGTATTTTTGCTGCTGCCGATCGTGATCGTTGATGGGCTGGTGCTCGGCTTTCTCTACGCGACCATCGCGCTGGGCTATACGATGGTCTATGGCGTGCTGGAGTTTATCAACTTTGCGCACGGCGAAATCTTCATGGTGGGGGCGTTTGTGGCCGGTGGCCTGGCCCTGTTTCTCGCCTCGAACGGCTTGCTGGCCGCGATACCGCCGCTGCTCTTTGTGCTGATCGCGGTGCTGCTGGGCATGGCCGTGAGCGGAACGCTGGCGATGTCGATCGAGCGGGTAGCCTATCGTCCGCTGCGCAACGCGCCGCGCCTGGTGCCGCTGATCTCGGCGATCGGCGTTTCGCTGGTGCTGCAAGACCTCGTGCGGCTGATCGCAGGGCCGCGCCGCTTCTACCTGGCATTCCCGGATCTGGGCCTCAACCAGCGCTATCAGCTCTTTCAGGTAGCGCGCGCCGGTGGCGGCAACCTCAACGTGACGATCGATAGCAAGTCGCTGATCCTGATCGTGACGGCGCTGGTAATGCTGATCGGCCTGAACTATCTGGTCAACGCGACCAAGCTCGGCAAGGCGATTCGCGCCGTGGCGCAGGATCGGCCTACGGCAAGCCTGATGGGCATCAACGTCAACCTGATCATCGCGCTGACCTTCTTGATCGGCGGTGCGCTGGGCGGCGCGGCGGGCGTGCTCTTCGGCATTCGCTACAGCACGATCAACCCGTACGTCGGCTTTTTGTACGGCCTGAAGGCGTTTACCGCCGCCGTGCTGGGCGGCATCGGCAACATCACCGGCGCGATGGTCGGCGGGATTGTGCTCGGCTTTCTGGAGGCGTTCGTCGCCGGGTATCTGTCGCTCTTTACCCGTGGGCACTTTGGCGGCGCCGACTATGCCAGCATGGCGGCGTTTCTGATTCTGGTTGGTATCCTGATCTTCCGTCCGTCGGGCCTGCTCGGCGAGGCGGTAGCGCAGAAGGTGTAGGGGGAGACGATGAGTTCAACAGGACGAACCTCGCCGCAGGAGCCAGACGAGAGCACATCAGGGCGGCTGGAGGCGCTGCTGGGCCAGGGCTACACGCCGTACATCATCGTGACGCTCTACGTCCTGCTGACGAGTCTATGGCTGCTGGCATTTCCATTCTCGACGATCGCCTTTCTGGTCTTTCTCTCGTCGCTGATGGCAATCTACTACTTTCCGGTTTCGTCCTGGCTCAAGCTGGTGCTGGGGGTCATCGTGCTGGGCGTGGTGATGCCAATCGTCGGCAATCAAAACCAGGGCTTTCTGGATGTCGTCACCCAGTCGGCGATCTTCGTGGCGCTGGCGCTGGGCCTCAACATCGTAGTCGGCTTCGCGGGCCTGCTCGACCTGGGCTACGTTGCGTTTTTTGCGCTGGGCGCGTATCTATGGGGCATTTTCAGCACCGGGCAGGCGCTCAATATCTTTCCCGGCGCTGAGGCGACCTTTCCGCTTGGCGGCGGCTGGTTCTTCGTCTTCCTGGTGCTGGGCGTGATCGTCGCGGCGATTGCGGGCGTGCTGCTCGGCCTGCCGGTGCTGCGGCTGCGCGGCGACTACCTGGCGATCGTGACGCTCGGCTTCGGCGAGGTGATCCGCCTGCTGGCGAACAACCTGGACAAGCCGGTCAATATTACCGGCGGCGCGCAAGGCATTACCAGCATCGGCCAGGCACCGATGTTCTTCCAGCCGGTGGTCGCGGCTGCCGGGTTCCAGCCAAGCCAAGGCGCTGAGTACCGCATGTACATGTATGTGCTGGCGATCCTGATCGTGCTGCTGACGGTGATGGTCGCGCGACGGCTCAATCAGTCGCGGATTGGACGTGCCTGGACGGCGATCCGCGAGGACGAAACCGCCGCGATTGCGATGGGCGTGCCGCTGGTGCGCATGAAGCTGCTGGCCTTTGCCGCGGGCGCGTCGTTCGCCGGGGCGATGGGCGTGCTCTTTGCCGCCAAGCAGCTTTTTATCAGCCCGCCGACCTTCGATCTGGTGCGCTCGATCAGTATTCTGGCGATGGTGATCCTGGGCGGGATGGGCAGTATTCCAGGCGTGATCCTGGGCGCGACGGTGATCACGCTGCTCAATCTGCGTATTCTGCCGGATTTCGCGGCGCAGTTGAACGACTGGCGACGCGCGGGCCTGCCGATTCCCGCGCAGTTCGACCCCGTCTCCTATCAGCGGCTCCTCTTTGGGCTGGTGCTGATCCTGATGACGATCTTCCGGCCCGAAGGTATTTTGCCGGAGCGCCGCCGTCGCTTTGAGCTACACCAGGAGGCAGCCGAGGGCGAGCAGATGGCACAAGACGCGAAGAATCTGGTCCATCCCGATATAGGTATGAAGTCATAGCCGACGGTGCGGATCGGCAGATGCGCCGATCTGCATGCGGTAGACGAGGAACATAAGCCGTGGCATTGTTGGAAGCACAGCACATCACGAAGCGCTTTGGCGGTCTGACGGCGGTCAACGATGTGTCGCTCCAGGTCGATCCGCACAGCATCATCAGCGTGATCGGACCGAACGGCGCGGGCAAGACGACGTTCTTCAACATCGTCACCGGTATTTACCAGCCCGACGAAGGCACGATTACGCTCGACGGTCAATCGCTGATCGGCCTGCGGCCCGATCAGATCGCCGCGCAGGGGATCACCCGCACGTTCCAGAACATTCGCCTGTTCAACAACATGACCGTGCTGGAAAACGTGCTGGTCGGGATGCACCCGCGTCTCAAGACCAGCGTCTGGCAGATCTTGCTGCACTCGCAGGCGTTCAAAGAAGAGGAGCGCAAGGCGGAGCAGCGCGCGCGGAAGCTGCTGGACTTCGTGCGGCTGTCGCATCGCGCCAACGATCTGTCGCGTAGTCTGGCGTACGGCGAGCAGCGCCGTCTGGAGATTGCACGGGCGCTGGCCTCAGATCCGAAGCTGATTCTGCTGGACGAGCCTGCGGCGGGGATGAACCCGCAGGAGACTGAGGAGGCAACCGATCTGATCCGGCGGCTGCGCGACGACCTCGGCATTACCGTGGTGCTGATCGAGCACGATATGAGCCTGGTGATGGAGATCTCCGAGCGGATCGTGGTGCTGGATTACGGCAAAAAGATCTCGGAAGGAACGCCGCTCGATGTGCGCCGCGATCCGCGTGTGATCGAGGCCTATCTCGGCCCCGGCGCTGCCGCCGCGCTTGAGAAGCAGGCACAGGACGGCACGCTCAACACGCCGCACCCGGTGGACTCACAGCCATCGACGCTTCCGCATCCAACGCCTAACCAGAAGTGAGATAATCATGGCGCTGCTCGAATTGCAGGATGTCCACAGCTACTACGGGAACATCCATGCCCTCAAAGGCATTTCAATGGTCGTCAACGAGGGCGAGATCGTCACGTTGATCGGCTCGAACGGCGCGGGCAAGTCCACGACGCTCCGCACGATTTCGGGGCTGCTGACGCCGCGCCGTGGTCAGGTGCTGCTCCACGGCAAACGCATCGACAATATCCCGCCGCATGAGATCGTCAAGCTTGGCCTGTCGCAAGCGCCCGAAGGACGGCGGATCTTTCCCCGGCTGACGGTGCTGGAAAATCTCGAAATGGGCGCGTACACTCGCACGGGCCGTGACGGCGAGTTCGAGTCCGATCTGCAACGGGTCTTTGAGCTGTTTCCGCGCCTGAAGGAGCGCGTGACCCAGAAGGGCGGCACGCTCTCAGGCGGCGAGCAGCAGATGCTCGCGATCGGCAGGGCGCTAATGTCGCGGCCACGTATTCTGCTGCTGGACGAGCCGAGCATGGGCCTCGCGCCGATCCTGGTCGATCAGATCTTCAGCATCGTGCAGGACATCAACAGGCAGGGCACGACGATCTTGCTCGTCGAGCAGAACGCGCTCAAGGCGCTGGAGATCGCTCACACGGGCTATGTGCTGCAAACCGGCGAGATCGTCTTCAACGATACGGCGGTGAACTTGCGGCGCAACGAGGTGGTGCAAAAGGCGTATCTCGGTATGGATTAGCAACCAAGTTTCAAGTTCCAAAACTCGAAAATCGGAACTCGAATACACGACACACGAACGAGGGACGCTTTGATGAGCGTTCCTTGCTTGGTTAAACGCGCGGATCGCGGTTGCTGCTGGCTATAAGCCGCCTATCATCAACGACTCCGAATTTTTGGGTATAATGGCGGCGTTGTGCAACCGGCTGTGTCGTTACATCAGGCTCGACGCATGCGCGCACGCCGTCAGAAGATCGGCAGTGCGCTCTTTGTGCTGCCCGTGCTCTGGGCGCTGCTGGCCGGTCTGGTGGCCTATCAATTCCCATTTCACACCCGCATTTCCATCGGCGAGCCTGGCGACCGGCTCTTTCTTGAATCTTCAGAGGCGCAGGACGGGGCACAGATCGAGCTAGGCCGCTGGCACGTCGATCAGCTCGATCAGCCGGGACGTAGTCGCTGGAGCCGGGCGCGCGGCGCGATCGTCCTGCCGGGGGTTGGGCAGGGCCGCGACCTGGACATAACGCTGCTGGTGGGCGGCTGGCCCGCCGATACTGTGCGCGAGGAGCCCAAGCAGCCTGAGGTGACGGCGCTGGTCGAGCAGCAGGCCGTGGGCACATTCACACCCGACTCCGCCGCGGTCGCGCCGTTTTCGATCACAATCCCCGCCGCTGCTCAATCCAGCCCCGATCTTGAGCTGACGCTGCGTAGCTCCGCGACGTTTACCAGCACGGCAACCTACGCCGACGGGCGCGACAAAGGCATTCGGCTGGATGCGATCGAGGTGCGGGCGCGAGGCTGGGGCGCGCAGCCCGACTGGCGGGTGCTTGGCGAGCTGATGCTGATCACCGCGCTGGCGATGGCTACGGTGCTGACGCTTGGCCCAGGGCTAGCGGTTGCACGACGGCGACGGCTGGCGCTGCTCCTCGGCATGGGCATCGCGACGCTGAGCGTGACGGCGCTGGCGATCTGGCGGGTGTGGCTCGTGGCGCTGCTACCCGCGCTGCTGATCGGCGTGGCCGCGCTGCTGGCGGTGGTCAACTGGCGCTGGTTCGTGGGTGTCGTGCGCAGCCTGCGCTGGCGTCTGAGCGGCAGCAACGCGCTAAGCTGGGCCTTGATCGCGGTGGTAGCGCTGGCGTGCAGCTATCTGCTGGCGCTGATCGTAGTGCCGGGCCTATCGTCTTCATCGCGCGGCGATCTTTTCACCAACGACTCCTCCGATCGCGTGGCGCGGCTGCTGACGCGGCTGTCGCTCTACAGCGGCGCGGCGCTGGCCGTGCTGGCGAGTGTCACCTTACTGCCGAACTGGGTGCTGGCGCTGCGGCGGCGGCTGCTGACCGGGCGCCTGGCGGCGGTGGTGCTGGGGCTGATCGCGGGCGTCTGGATCGGCTACGAGGTCTGGCTGATCGCGACGCTGCCCTTCGTCGGCCACGCCGACTACGCCGATAACGCGGTGGTCGCGCGCAATCTGCTGCGCGGTCGCGGCTGGGTGGTCGATTACGTCTCGCAGTTCTACGAGCTTGTGCCGGGCGGCTCCGTGACTCGTCCGCAGGAGACGTGGCCGCTGCTTCAGCCGGTGCTGATGCTGCCCGCGATGGCGCTGCTTGGCCCGACCCCGTTCGCCGCGCGGCTGATCAACATCGTCATGCTGATCGCGCTGACGATTCTGATCTACCATATCGGCGCGCGCATCTGGGATCGGCGGGTGGGGCTGATCGGCGCGGTGCTGACGCTGACCAATCTGCTCTTCTTCCGGCTGGCGATCTACACCACCAGCGATCTCGCGCTCGTCGTCTGGAGCATGGCGGCGTTCTGGCTGGTGTATCGGGGGGTGGAAGAACCAAGAACCAAAAACTCGAAACGTGGAACGTGGAACGTGGAACGTGGAACGTGGAACGTGAAACTCGGCTCGCGCTGGCTGTGGGCAGGCATCTTCACCGGGCTGATGATTCTGCAAAAGCCCAGCTCGGCGATCTTCGCGGTCGGGGTGGGGCTGTGGGCGCTGGCGCGGCTTGAGCAGCAGCGGCGGGCGATGGCGCTGCCCTTCCGACAGGCCGTGTGCTGGCTGCGTCCGCTGGTGGTCTGGACGGCAGTAACGGTGCTGGTGGTATCGCCGTATCTCGCGCGGAATCTGCTGGTCTTTGACCGTCCGTTCTTCTCGACCGAGGCATACGACGCCTGGGTGCTCTTCTTTCGAGGCACCAGCAAGGAAGCTTGGGAGGACATCTACAAGATCTACGATCCCGCATTTGGCGGGCCGGGCACGCCGGATCGCTCGTGGATTCTGCGCTGGGGCTACGATCGGACGCTGGGCAAGATCGCGGAGCAGGCGCGCGATGCCTGGAAGTTTTTCGCGCCGCCCAGAGGCGAGCTGCTCGGCCTGGGAAGCGGCGACGAGCAGAATCGCGGCGTTGTAGCAACCTGGCTGATGCTGCTGGGCCTGATCGTGCTGCGGCCACGGCAGCGTGCGCTGATCGGGCTGGTGGCGGCGGCGCTGGTGCCGTACACGCTGTTTTTGATCCTGTACTGGCACACCTTCGACGAGCCGCGCTACTTCGTGCCGTTCGTGCCGTGGATGGCGCTGGTGGCGGCCTGGGGCGCGTGCTGGCTCTTCGATCGGATCGCGTCGATCGGGCAGGGGCGGCTGGCTGGCCTGGGCGGTCTGCTGCTCACGCTAGCGCTCTTCGCGTCGGCTGCGCCGCACTGGAACGCGATCGATACGTTTCTCGATCCGGGCAGCGGCAAGCACTGGGGCCGCGTCTGGCAGGCCAATCTTGAGGCGTACGACTGGCTGCGCGAGAACACGCCGCGCGACGCGGTGATTATGACGCGGGTGCCGTGGCAGCTCAACTATCACGCCGATCGACCGGCGGTGATGATCCCGAACGGCGACATAGAGCAGATCTTGCGCGTCGCGCAGCACTACGGAGCCGACTACCTCCTGCTGAAGGGCACGTCGACCTCGCAGCCGGAGCGTCAGGGCGGCGCGCTCAAGGCACTGGTCGACGGCTCGCCGCTGCCGGGCTGGGAACTGGTCCACGAGGTGCCGGAGACATTCGAGGGCGCGACCGGCGCGGTCAAAATCTACCGCTTTCCGCCGGGATACAAGATTGCTACGGGGAAGTAGTCGATCGTGGATGTTCGATGCTGGCTCTGGATGAGGAATGCGCGGGTAGTATGAAAATCGCGATGCTGACATCGTCGTATCCCAAGTGGCCCGGCGAGACGACCGCTCCGTTTATCGAGGAGATCGCGGCCAGCGTCGCGGCGCGCGGGCATGAGGTGCATGTGCTGATGCCGCACCGCAGCGATCTGCGTCGCCAGCCGTTCGAGCGCGGCGTGTACCTGCATACCTATCGCTACGCTCCCACGCAGGCGCTTGAGGTCTGGGGCTACTCTGCGGCGCTGCATGGCGATGTCGGCGTGCGGCCCGCGACACTTGCCGCCGCGCCGCTGGCGCTCGGAAGCGGGCTGCGGTCGCTGCTCAGATTGACGCGAGCTGAGCGCTACGATATGATCCACGGCCATTGGGTGCTGCCGAGCGGCGCGGTCGCCGCGCTTGTCGCGCAGCTTCGCAGGCTGCCGCTGGTGCTCTCGCTGCATGGCTCGGATGTGTTCCTGGCGGAGCAGAGCGTGCCGACGGCCTGGGTGGCGGGCTGGGCCGCGCAGCGCGCCGACGCCATCACCTCGTGCTCCGGCGATCTGGCGGCGCGGCTGGCGGGCCTGGGCGGTCCTGCCGAGCGCATGCGAGTGATCCCGTATGGGATCGACGCCGAGCAGTTCTATCCAGCGGCGGCGGCAGGCGCTAAGATCCGCGAGCAGCTTGGCGCCGCGTCCGACCGTCCGATGCTGGTCTGGGTCAGCCGGATGGTCTATAAAAAAGGCTTGAGCGTGCTGCTCAGCGCAATGCCCGCCGTGCTGCGGCAGCATCCGACAGCGGTGCTGGTGCTGGGCGGCTACGGCGATCTGCGTGACGCGCTTGAGCAGCAGGCGCGGCAGCTTGGCATCGGCGGCAGCGTGATCTTTCCGGGGCCGGTTGGCCGCGAGGCGATCAACGCCTACTGGAACGCGGGCGATCTGGTGGTGGTGCCCGCGATCCATGATCATCGCGGCAACGTCGATGGTCTGCCGAACATCATTCTGGAGTCGATGAGCGCCGGTCGTCCGATCGTCGCCAGCCGCGTGGCGGGCATTCCCCAAGTGATCGAGCACGAGCGACACGGCTTGCTGGTGCCGGAGGGCGATCACACGGCGCTGGCTGCGGCGATCACGCGGCTGCTGGATCAGCCGGAGTTCGCTGCGGAGCTGGGGCGCGCGGCGCGGCGACGTGTCGAGCAAGAGCTACGCTGGTCGCATATTGCGGCGCGCTTCGAGGCGGTGTACCTGGAGGCACAGGCCCACTTTGCCGCGCGCTAAACAGAGTGTGAGATAGGTCAGTAACCACCCCGTGAACGGGGTGGCTTGTGCGAACAAGCCCATACTGACCAGCTCCCTATCGCGTGATGGGAACCGTTGATCGGGTCATGACACCCTGGGGCAAGGGGTGAAGCGGCTGGATCGAAGAAGCCCGATCCACTGAGCGAGGCGACCATCACCTGCGCAAGCAGAGAGGTTTTTGTATGAGTCATGTCTTGGTCATCGACACCCACAAACAGCCCTGCGATCCGGTCCATCCAGCGCACGCACGGAAGCTCTTATCGAGTGGACAAGCCGCCGTGTGGCGACGCTATCCGTTCACCCTCATCCTCAAGACAGTCCGCACCGCCGACCCGGAGTCGCTGCGGCTCAAGCTCGATCCCGGGTCTCAGACGACGGGCATCGCGGTGGTCAACGATACCACCGGCCACGTCGTCTGGGCGGCCGAACTGACCCATCGCGGCCAGCAGATTCGCGATCGGCTCCTGGCGCGGCGCGCCATCCGGCGCAATCGGCGGCAGCGGAAGACGCGGTACCGGCAAGCCCAGTTTCTCAACCGCAGGCGTCCCGTCGGTTGGCTTGCTCCCAGCCTCGAGCATCGGGTCCAGACCACGCTGACCTGGGTCGAACGGCTACGGCGCTCCGCGCCCATCGGGGCGATCAGTGTCGAACTGGTGCGCTTCGATACCCAGCAACTGCAAGATGCCGAGATCCGGGGCGTCCAGTATCAGCAGGGCGACCTGGCGGGCTACGAGGTGCGGGAGTACGTGCTCGCCAAATGGCAGCGGAGCTGTACCTATTGTGGCGCGACCAACGTGCCGTTGGAGATTGAACACCTGATTCCCAAGAGTCGTGGTGGCTCCAATCGGGTCAGCAATTTAACGCTGGCCTGCCACGCCTGCAACCATCGCAAAGGGAATCAGACGGCGGCGGAATTTGGCTATCCGCACCTTCAGGCCCGAGCCAAACAGCCACTGAAGGCTGCGGCTGCGGTCAATAGCACGCGCTGGGCGCTCTACCAGCGCCTCGTCGCAGCAAGGCTGCTGGTCGAGGTTGGGTCGGGCGGTCGCACGAAGTTCAATCGTACCCGGCGTGGCCTGCCGAAAGCCCACTGGCTGGATGCCGCGTGCGTCGGCGCGTCCACCCCGGAGGATCTGCGAACACGGGGCGTGGACCCGCTCCTGATCCGCGCGGTGGTGCCTCACGGGAAGCAGCGCGGCACGTTTGTCGGGCGCGTGGCGGTGCGGACCAGTGGCAGCTTCAATATCACCACGGCCAGCGGCACGGTCCAGGGCATCACGCATCGGTATTGCCAACGCCTTCAGCGGAGTGATGGCTATTCCTATCAGCACGGAGGCGGCGCTTCCTCCCACCCGTAAACGGGCGGGTTTCCGCGCCGGTTTTTATGAAGCAACAATTTGCGGATTTGCAGGAGCGCATCGCGCGACGGGATGTGCTGATCGGGGTCAATGGGCTGGGCTACGTGGGTCTGCCCCTGGCGGCGCGGGCGGCGCGCGCCGGATTTCGCGTGCTGGGCTTCGATGTCAGCCCTGAGCGTGTCGAGCAGATCATGCGCGGCGTGAGCTATGTGGGCGATGTTCTGTCGTCGGATCTTGCGCCACTGGTGACGGAGGGCCGCTTCGCGGCGACCAACGATTTTAGCCGTCTGGCGGAGTGCGACGCGATCATTATCTGCGTGCCGACGCCGCTGGATGAGCACGGACAGCCCGATATTTCCTACATCGAGCGGGCGGGCGATGCGATTGCGGCTACGCTACGTCCCGGCCAGGTGATCGTGCTCGAAAGCACGACATGGCCCGGCACGACCGACGAGGTGCTGCTGCCGCGCTTCGCGGCGCGCGGCCTGACGGTCGGGGAGGATTTTTTCCTGGCGTTCTCGCCGGAGCGGATCGATCCCGGCCAGACCAACAGCCAGGGCTGGACGGTCGAGAACACGCCCAAGGTCGTCGGCGGCGTGACGGGCGCGTGTACCGCGCTGACGACGGCGCTCTACGGCCAGATCGTGCAGCAGGTGGTCGAAGTCTCGTCGGCGCGAACGGCAGAGATGACCAAGCTGGTCGAAAATATTTTCCGCAACGTCAACATCGCGCTGGTCAACGAGCTGGCGCTGCTCTGCGACCGCATGGATCTGAATATCTGGGAAGTGCTGGATGCCGCCGCGACCAAGCCGTTCGCGTTTATGAAGCACACGCCGGGGCCGGGCCTGGGCGGTCACTGCATCCCGCTCGATCCGTTCTACCTGAGCTGGAAGGCGCGCGAGTACGGCTTTCACACGCGCTTTATCGAGCTGGCCGGGCACATCAACAACGGCATGCCTTACCACGTGGTCAACCTGATCGGTCGCGGACTCAACCGGCGGCGGATGAGCATCAACGGCGCGACGGTGGTGCTGCTGGGCGTCGCGTACAAGCCCGACATCGACGACTACCGCGAGTCGCCGGTCTTCAAGATCATCGAGCTGCTGGAGGCGGAGGGCGCGCAGGTGGTGACGGTCGATCCACATGTCGAGGTCTTCTGCGATCATCACGGCCACGAGCACCGCACGACGCCGCTGACCGACGATCTGCTGCGTAGCGCCGACTGTGTGGTGATTATCACGAACCATCGCGCCTTCGACTACGAGCATATCGTGCGCGAGTCGGCGGTGGTGGTGGATACCCGTAACGCGACCCGCAACGTGCAGGAAGGCCGCGATAAAGTCGTGCTGCTATGAGGCTGGTCGAGCACAGCGAACAAAGAACAAAGAACAAAGAGCCGGATTCGGTATCGATCTCACCCTTCACTGGCTCCTCCGCGCTGGCCGTGTGGCTGCCGATCGCGCTGCTGCTGGTGGCCGCGCTGTGGCTGCGACTCTACCGCCTGGACGCGCAGCCGCTCTGGCTGGACGAGGGCACGACCTGGGCGCAGGTGACAGGCAGCAAGATCAGCACGCTGCTGCTCGATCTCTTCCGTCCGTCGCAGGCGTATCCACTGTTTCACGTGCTGCTGAAGCTCGATACGCGGCTGCTCGGCGACGGCGAGTGGGCGCTGCGGCTGCCGTCGGCGCTGGCGGGCGCGCTGGCGGTTCCGGCGATCTTCGCGCTGGGTCGCGTCGTGCGCGGCTGGGTGCTTGGCCTGGCCTCGGCGCTGCTGCTGCTGCTCTCGCCGTTCGGGATCTGGCAATCGCAGGATGCGAAAGCGTACAGCCTGACGCTGCTGACGGCGATCGTGCTGGCCTGGGCGCTGATGCGCGCGCTGCGATCGAACACCCGCCGAAGCTGGCTGGTCTTCGTCGCGGTCGCTGCGGTCGCGCCGTTCGTCCATCGGCTGCTGGTCTTCTCGCTGCTGGGCTGCGTCGTCACGTGGGCGCTGGCGACGGAGCATCGCTGGCGGCGCTGGGTGCTGGCGGGCGCGGCGCTGATGGGCGGCGCGCTGGTGGCGGCGCTGGCCTTCTCGCTGGCGTATCAAAACGCGGGCGGCCAGTTCGCGGCGGTCGGTCCCGTGCGGGCGGCATGGCTCACCTTCAGCCAGTTTGCGATCGGACAGTGGCCCGGCGCGGTGCGTCGGCTCTGGCTGCTGCCGTTTGCGCTGCTGATGCTGCTCGGCGGTCTGCGGCTGCTGCTCGATCTGCGGCGCGCGGATCGACGGGGCACGCTGCTGGTGCTGGCGCTTGGCGGCCTTCCCGCGCTGCTCTTCGCGATCGTACTGCTTGTTCAGCCCGCGTTCGAGGCGCGCTACCTGACGATCGTCTTACCCTTCTGGCTGCTGGCCCTGGGCTGGAGCCTGCCTGAGTGGCGCGATCTGAACCTGCGCCGCGTGCATGTTGCGCGGCTCGGCGGGCAGCTTGCGGCGCTGGCGGTGTTCGTCGGCGCGCTGATCGTCTCAAGCTGGGCGCTCTCCCTGCCCGAAAAAGGCATCTTCAGCGGCAGCATCGTCAAAGAGAACTACCGCGACGCGATTGCCAGACTTGCCCGGCACGTCCACCCCGACGACCTGGTGATCGTCCATCCCGACTCGATCCTGCCGCTGTACCGCTACTACGCGCCGCGCGTCTCGGATCAGCCGTTGCCGGAGCCGACGACCTACCCTGAGCTGGGGCGGGCCGAGGGCTTTGGTCTGCGCGAACTCGATTGGAAGATTCGGGCCGATCTCGGCAGCCGCAAGCGCGCCTGGCTGATCATCGCGCCGGACCACGCGCGAGTAGCCGATCCGCCGAAACAGGGCGATGAGCTGGGCCTGGTCGGGCTGGCCTTCCAGTACGGCGATCTCAACGATCGACTTCAGTGCGGCGAGGTGCCCTACGCGGGCTTTGTCGGCGTGCGGCTGTACTGCAACAATATTCCGACCGTCCGCAGCCGCATCGAGCATCCGGTCGAGGCGCGCTTCGGCGATGCGCTCAAGCTGCGCGGCTATACGCTGACGCCCTTCTCCACAGGTATCCATGCAGGCGGGACGCTGCCGCTCTCGCTCTTCTGGGAGCCGCTGCGCTCGCTCGACGGCACCGATTATCAGGTATTCGTCCACCTGACGCTCCCCGACGATCCCAAGCCGCTGGCGCAGCTCGACGGTCGTCCGATGGAGGGCGGCCAGCCGACGCGGCTCTGGACGCAGCCCGGCATGCTCTACCACGACGATCGCGCGCTGCCGCTGCCCGCGACGCTGCCGCCCGGTCGCTATGTGCTGCGCCTGGGCGTGTACCGGCCTGAGGACGGCGCGCGCCTGCCGATCGGTGACACGCGGCAGCCCGTGGAGAGCGACGCGCTGGTGCTGGGAGAGGTGGACGTAGAAGAACCAAGAACCAAGAACTTGAAACTTTGAACTTGAAACTTTGAACTTGAAACCTGAAACGTTGAACTCAAGACGCGAAACGCGGCATGTCGCGGCGATCCTGCTGGTGGCGTTCGGGCTGCGGCTGCTAGGCTGGTGGATTCTGCCGTATCGCGGCTTTATCAGCGACGAGGCGGAGTATCTCGCGGCGTCGGCGTGGCTGGCGGATGGCCGTGGCTTTAGCTTCTTCCGCGATTGGATCTGGACGCGACCGCCGCTCTACGTGATGTTTCTGGCGGCGCATATCACGCTCTTCGGTCCCGAAATACTCTGGCCGATCCGCCTGTCGCAGGCGTTGCTCGGCACGCTCTCGGTCTGGCTGACGATGCGCCTGGGCGCGGCGCTGGCACCACCCGATCGGGCGCGGCAGGTGGCGCTGGCGGTGGGCTGGGCGATGGCGCTGACCTACAGCTTTATCACCTTCGCCTTCCTGCTGCTCTCGGAGACGCTGTTCGTCACGCTGCTGCTGGCTGCGTTTCTCGCGCTGACGCGCTGGGCACAGCGCCGACAACACCGCTGGCTGATCGCGGGCGGCGTGCTGCTTGGCCTCGGCGCGCTGACACGTGCGGTCCTGGCGGGCGCGCTGCCGCTGATCGCGCTGTGGGTGTGGTGGGAGACGTACGTGGAACAGAGGGCAGACAGGCCAAGGGATGAGGGTCTGCTCAAGAACAAAGAACGGAGCACAAAGCATAGGTCGCTATCGTTTTATTATTCTTTGTTCTTCCCCGCTGCTCTGCTGACGATCGTGGTGTCGAGCCTGATCCTGCCGTGGAGCATCTATAACACGCGCTTCTACGGCGCGAGCGGCCTGATCCTGATCGATACCACTGGCGGCTACAACGCGATGCTCGGCGCGCAGGCAGCGCACCAGGAGATCGATCCCGATCCGGCCTGCGCTCCCACGGCGACACGCTGCGAGGCCGGTATCTACACAACGTTGAGCGCGGTGGAGGATCATGCCGATCGGCAGCGGCTTGCCTACAGCACGGCCTGGCGCTGGATCGCCGAAAATCCGGGCGGCTTCCTGCGCAAGACGGGCCGCGAGCTGCTCGATCTGCTGCTGGTAAACTACGGCGGCGCGGAGCGGCTGTACAACGGCTACGCGGTCGGCGAGGTGCCGATCCCGCATCTGCTGGGCTTGCTGATCGACGATGCGCTCTACGTGCTGGCGACGCCGCTGGCGCTGCTCGGTCTGGCACGGCGGCAGGACCGGGCCGGCAAAGGGCTGGTGCTGGCCTGGCTGCTCTACAACCTTGTCACCGGCCCGCTCTTCTTCGCGATCAACCGCTTTCGGCTGCCGCTGCTGCCGTTCGTCTTCATCTACGCGGCGTGCGGCATCTGGCAGTGGCGCGCGGCCTGGACCAGCGCGCCCCGGCAGCTGGCGGGCGTGGGACTGGCTGCCGTGCTCGCGCTGGTGCTTGTGCCGCCGTTTCTCTACTGGCGCGAGGACTGGGGCGGCCATAAGGCCACGGTGGCCGAGACGATACGCGGCTTCGGCGGGCTGCTCGATGCGGGCCGCTGCGCAGAGATCGAGGCGCTGCTCAACCAGGGACAGCTCGATCGGGCGCAGCAGCTCCACGACGCCGAGGATAAGCGCTATCCACGCACCTGCCTGGCGCTGCTGCAATCGCAGATCTTCGCGGCGCGCGGCGAGTATCACCGGGCGCTCGATCTGCTGCAATCTATGGCCGAGATTCCGCAGCGCTATCTGCTCGAAGGCGATATATACCGAATGATGGGCGATCTTGATGCGGCGCGCAATCCGTTCGCGGCCAGTCGGCTGGAGCCGCAAAACCCGACGCGCTGGGCCTGGGATCATCTGCACCCGCCGCCGACCAAGCGGATCGATCTGGGCAATGGCCTGGACTGGGGCTACATCGACGGTTTTTTCCAGCGCGAGTTTCCGCCCGAATCGCCGGAGCCATTCAAAGATGGCTTTCGCTGGACCGGCCCGCAGGCGCGGCTGCGCTTCGTGGGCGCTGGCACGGGCCTGCCGCAAACCCTGAAGCTGCGGGTTCGCCGTCCGGTCGAGCCGCCCGCGCGTCTGATCGTCGGCGGCGAGGGCGTGCAGGCGCGAGCCTTCGAGGTATCGGCGGATTGGCAGATCGTGACCGTACCGCTCCCCGCCACGTCCGCTGGCGAGGATGTGATCGTGGCGCTACGATCGACGGTATTCGTGCCGGGGCCTGCCGATTTGCAGGCGCGGCAGCAGGTTGGCCTCCAGTTGCGGCTGCTCGGCGTGCAGGTCGACTGGGCCGAGCTTGAGGAGCAAGGATAAGCGTTGAGAGTAGCTGACATGCGACGTTCGCTCGCGTCGATGCGACGAGGCTCGACGATCGTGATCCTGCCGGGGCTGATCGTGCTGGGCCTTGGTCTGCGGCTGCTGATCTGGCGCTGGCACGAGTTCTATCCGCTCGGCGGCGACGAAACCGAATATTTCAATCAGGCGCTCACGTGGCTCCGGGGCAAGGGCTACCGCGAGCTACAACTGATGCGACCGCCGCTCTACACGGTCTTTCTCGCGGTCGTCTTCCAGCTCTTCGACTCGCAGGTCCAGCGGGTGCGGCTGGTACAGGCCTTGATCAGCACCGGCGCGATCGGGCTCGTCTGGCTCTGGTCGCGCGCTGTGTGGGCCGGTGCCGAGTGTGGTCATCGCGCCGCGCTGATCTCGACCGCGATTGCCGCGTGCTGCTACACCTTCGCCGCCAATGCTACCGAACTGCTCACCGAGACACTCTTTGTCGCGGGCCTGACGCTCGTCCTCTGGCTGATCGTCCAGGCCGCGCAGCGCAAAAGCTGGCGCTGGGCGCTGCTGGCTGGCGCCATCGTCGGGTTGCTCAGCCTGCTGCGCTCGGTCGCACTGCCGCTGCTGCCGCTGGGGGCTGTGTGGCTGCTATTGACGAACAAAGAACGGGTGCCCTCTGGGCACACAAAGAACAAAGAATTACGCCCCCTGTTCGCTCGTTCGCTTGTTCCCTTGTTCCTTCTCCTCGGCGCTCTGCTCGTGATCATGCCGTGGACGCTGCGCAACTATGCGCGCTACCACACGCCGATCCTGATCGATACCACGGGCGCCGAAAATCTGTGGCTCGACAACGATCCTGCCGGACGCGAGGCGGTCAAGCGGCAGCTCTACGCGCTGGGCGAGGATCGGGGGCTGCGCCAGCGGCTAGCGATGGAGCGCGGCCTGGCGACGATCACGGGCGATCCGGGGCGCTTCGTGGCGAAAGCGTGGGGCGAGGCCAAGAAGTTTGTCGCGCTCGAATACTTCGACGATCTGCGGGCGCGGCCAGAAATCTGGGTGCCGCCGCAGGAAGTCTGGCTGCGTCTGCTGCTGGGCGATGGTATCTGGCTGCTGCTGCTCTTCGGCGGCCTCGCGGGACTGTGGCTCAGCCCGCCGAGCGCGCTCAAGTGGCTGATCGTGCCGTGGATTGCCTACGTCGCGCTGACGGGGCTGCTCTTTCATGTCGAGCTGCGCTACCGGCTGCCGCTCTATCCCGCGCTGCTGCCGTACACCGGCTGGATCGCGGCGTCTACGCTGCGTCTGCCGCGCCGCGTGCTGTGGAGCTGGCGCGGCCTGGGAGCGGTGGCGACCAATATCGGCGTGCTGGCGCTGGTGCTGCTGCATCGTCCGTACCCCGGCGAGGCGACGATGCTTGCGCGCAAACATCTGCATCTCTGGCAGGCGGCACAGGCTCGTGAGAGTGGACGGCCCGCGCAGGCGCTCGAACAGGCCCAGGCTGCGCTCGCGCTCGATCGCGAATCGGCGCTGGCACGGGTCGCGCTGGGGCTGGCGTCGAGCGGAGCCGAGGCGGAGCGCTGGTGGCGTGAGGCGATCGACGTGCTGCCGGGTCATCCCTACGCGCATCTGCTGCTTGGCAACCGGCTGCGGGGCGCGGGCGATCTGGAAGCCGCCCGGCGTGAGCTAGCCTTCGAGTCCAGCTCGCTGGAAGATCTCCAGCGCTGGTCGCTGCGTATGTTCGATCGGCCTGCTGAGACACGCATCGATCTGGGCGATGGGCTGGACCTCGGCGCGATCAGCGGGTTTTACCTGGCGCAGGATGGTGCCGGTGCGCGCTGGACGCGCTCCCGCGCGGCGGTCGATCATCTCGCGCTCGAATCGTTTGTACATGTACGGCTGTCCAGTCCGCGTCCGGCGGCGGCAGATCCGGCGATCGTGGAGCTTGCGCTCGACGGCGTCTCGCTCGGAACGGCCCGGGTCGGCGGGGAGTGGCAGACGTTTACATTTGAAGTGCCGGAGCGGCTGCGCGGGCATGAGGCCATGCTCGCGCTGCGTACCACAACGTTTCAGCCGCGCGCCTATGATCGCGCCAGCCCGGATAATCGCGCGCTTGGCGTGCAGGTCGATTGGGTGGCGACGACCGGCACACGCATGGCTCCATGAACGATCCTTTTTTCTGGCCGACGACCCGGCGGCGTCGCTGGGCGCTCGGATTGATCTTGCTGATTGGGCTGGCGCTGCGGCTATGGCTGTGGTGGCGGTCGCCGATCCATCAGGCGGCTAACGACGAGACGGAGTATATCGCCGTGGCCCGCGATCTGCTCGCCGGACGAGGCTGGCGCTTTTACGAGAGCTACCACTGGCTGCGCGCGCCGCTCTACTCGCTCTGGCTGGCAGGATCGCTGTGGCTCTTCGACGATCTGCGGCTGGCATCGCTGCCGAATATCGCGCTCAGCGGCGCGACGGTCTATCTGTTCTATCTGCTGGGCCGCGAGCTTGGGCTGCATCGTCGTGCTGCGGAGCCTCACGCGCTGCGCGATGCCGAGCAGGTGGGGCTGCTGAGCGCTGGCAGCGCGGCGCTGCTGCTGACGCTGGCGACATTCGCCAGCCTGTGGATGTCGGAGACGCTCTTCACGGCGCTGTTTGTGGGCGCGCTGCTGCTGCTGCTGCGCTGTGCGGCGCGTCCACGGCTGTGGCTGGCTCTCGGCGCGGGTGTGCTGCTTGGCCTGGCGATCCTGACGCGCTCGATGCCGCTGCCGATCGTGCCTTTTGCCGCGCTCTGGCTGCTCGTGAATGTGTACCGGCAGGTAGAGCCTGGCACCGGGCGGCGAGCGCTGCGCTACGGCCTGGTGTACGGCGCTGGCTTCAGCCTGAGCTGCCTGCTGACGATCGCGCCCTGGACGATCCGCAACTATCTTGCGTACGGTGACGTGATCGCCGTCGAGACTGGCCTCTCGTACAACCTTTGGGCGTTCAACGAGCCGCACGAAGACCCCGACACGATCTTCAAGACGCTTGAGTCGATCGCGAATCCTGCTGAGCGGGCTGATTACGCGACGAGCAAAGGACTGGCGCGGCTGCGCGAAGATCCCACGATTCTGCTGCATAAGCTCTGGCCGAACTGGAACGCGCTCTGGATGATCAAGCCGATCGAAGACCGCTTTCTGCTACCGACGTACTATCAGGACGTGCCGCTGAGTATGTTCGGCACGGCGCTCGTGCTCGACGATGCGCTCTACGTCGGGCTGGCGCTGCTCGGTCTGTGGGGCCTGCTGTCCGCGCCGCTCGATCGGCGCAAGGCGCTGCTTGGCGGCTGGCTGGCGTTTGTCGTCGTCGTGGTGCTGCTGACGCACGGCGAGGGACGCTACCGACACTTTATCTTTCCGGTGCTGCTGCCCTACGCCGCGCAGCAGATCATGCTGCTGCGTCGCTGCTCGTCGCGCTCGGCGTTCGGGTGGTGGCGCGGCGCGAGTCTGGCTATGGTGGTGGCGCTGCTCTGGACGGCGATCGTGGGAGCGTACGATCGGCCCTGGGCGCTCCGTAATCTCAAGCGCGGCTGGGCGGTCCAGCGGGCTGAGTGGGCGCTGAAAGCCGGTGATCCGTCCGCTGCGATCGGCTACTACCGCCAGGCGAATGCCGCCGATCCCGGCTCGCCGGATGTATCGCTGGCGCTGGGCCAGCTCCACGAGCGGCTGGACCAGTATGAGCAGGCTCTTGCTGCCTACGATGCCGCCTACGCGCAAACGCCGTCCTATGCCACGGTCAACCTGCTGCGCGGCGATCTGCTGCGTCACCTGGGCCGCTTCGACGAGGCGCGGCAGGCATTTGAGGGCTTTTACAACGACGAGCAGCAGATGCTCGACTGGGGCTGGAGCGAACTGGACTCGCCGCCACCTGCGGCGGTTGAGGTTGGCGATGGGCTGGATTTTGGCTATGTCTCCGGCATGTATCCCGATGAGATCCAGCAGCAGCGCCAGGTGCGCTGGACGAAGGAGCACGCGGCAATCAAGCTGGCGGGCAGCGCAACCGGCGTTCGGATCGGGCTGGCACTCGCCGCGCCCTGGCCGAGCGGCGCGTCGGTGCCGGTGCGCGTCTGCGCCAACCAGATCTGTCAGCAGCTTGTGCTGGATGCCGAGTGGCGCGTGTACTGGCTGGCAGTACCAGCCGCGTCACAGTACTATGTCACCATCGATGCTCCCACGTTCAGCCCGCGCCGGTTCGATCCACGCTCTCAGGATGAGCGCCGGTTGGGCGTACTCGTGGATGCTGCGGTGAGGGTTGCGCTGGCGCGGTAGCCTACGAGCCTCTGTCGTGGTCCGCGTTGCATCTAGCCGCATGGAGCCGGGTAGCCGTGAATAACGTACCGCGAAGGAGTAGATGAAACGCGCTACAATGCGCCTATCCTGTTCCTGTTATTTCTTGAGTGCGGTCTATTGATTCCCCCCGTGGAGCACGTATGCGTATTTTGGTCGCCGAAGATAATGCTGCGATTCGGATGATGGTTCAGCAAGTTCTGGAAGATGCAGGCCATGAGGTGGTCCTGGCGGAAAATGGGCTTGAAGCGCTCCAGCGGGCCTTGATGCACAAACCCGACGCTATCGTGCTCGATGGGAGCATGCCCGTGATGGATGGCTGGGAGGTCTGCCGCCGGATTCGCGAGCAGAACGCTACTCCGATCATGATGCTGACGGTTCACGCCGAGCGCGCCGACCGCGAGCGCGCCCACACAAGCGGCGCGAACGATTTCCTCGCCAAGCCCTTCGATATTAACGAGCTGATCTCCAAAGTGAACGGCCTGCTACGATTGTCTCACACGCGGCGCTGATCGCGCGCTCTCGAACCGATACCGTAGGGGCCGGGCAGCACGCCTTCGCCCCGGGTTGGCGTTGCCCTAGCGCATCGTCCAGGCGCTCGTCTCTTGATTCGCTTGATCGCCGGTTGGCGGCGCGCCCAGCGGACGGGAGCGGATGATGATACGCTGCTTGAATTTGTCGGGGCCGGTCAGCGGCCAGCACGCGACCATCGTGATCATCTCTTCGTCGGTCGGCTCGATGTAGCGGGCGTTCTCCAGCCGTTTTTCGAGCGGCTGCCCAACCTCATCTACCAGGATACGGTCGGTCACGGTGTACTGGTAGAGCTGGTCGCTGCTGTAGAGCTCGATCAGATCGCCGGGCTTGAGGTAGTAGATCTCGTTGAAGGGATAGGCATAGCCGCCGCTGTGGCCGGCGAGCACGATGTTGCCGCCGCCGCCCGGATTGCTCGATCCTTTGTGGTGCCCCACGCGGTACTTGTCGACATCCCAGACCGCGATCTCCTGTCCGTCAGCCGCCTGCTGAATCATCCAGCCGACCTCGATCACCTTTTTGTCGAGCTTGATCGCCGGGATCACGATCCGGCTGATCGTCGAAGGCCCGGCCTGGCTGGTCTTGCTGGGAACGGCATTGGTCGGCGCGCCGCCCGTCTCGTTGTTGAGCACCGGAATGCTGCTGCGGCTCGGTGTCGCTGATGGCGCTGGCGAGGCCGATGCCGCCTGCTGGCTCGCAACCGGCTCGACGACCGCCGGAGTTGGCACGGCAATGTCGTTATCGCCGCTGGCGGCATAGACGTTGTACTGCTCATCGGCCTTCAGACCGCCGACGATCAGCAGCAGGTACAGGCCGATCAGCGTCAACAGGTTGCCGAAGGTCCAAAAAATTTTGCGAGATCGTGTCATACCAGAGCGTGCTTCCGCTTCCCATCGTTCGTACTGTTGTAATCTACGTAACATAGGTATCGCACGATCTATACCTGCAAAACATCCAGCACAGCGTCGATGTCGTCCAGCGTGTTGTAAAGATGCGGCGAGAGACGCACGCCCCCTTCGCGCAGCGCCCCGACGATCCGCGCCGCCCGCAATGCGTCGAACAATTCCTGCGCCGAGCGCTGCGGATGTGAGAAGGCGATGATCCCCGAACGATGCTCGGACTCCAGCGGCGTTAAAATTCGGTAGCCCAGCACCGCCAACTGCTGCGCCAGCCGATCCGTCAGCATCCGCAGATGATGTTCGATCCGCTCCTGGCCGACCTCCAGCAGCAGGCCCAGGCTTTGCTCCAGCCCGGCAATGCCCACCAGCGACCGCGTGCCTTCTTCGTAGCGCGCCGCGCCGTCTGTGAGCGGCGTGTCATAATCGAAGGCGGTGTAGTCGCGCCAGTCCACGCCGAGCCAGCCCACATTTGTCGGCTGGAGGAGATCGCGCACCCGCTGGTTGATGTAGAGCACGCCCACGCCTTGCGGCGAGAGCAGCCACTTGTGCGCGCCGAACGCGCAGAAATCGACGGGGACGGCCTTCAGATCGAGCGGCAGAGCGCCCGCGCCCTGGATCGCGTCCAGGCTGAGCAGCACGCCACGCCGCGCGCACATCTCGCTGACCGCCGGAAGATCGATCCGAAAGCCGGTGCTGTACTGCACCCAGGAGATCGCCAGCAGGCGCGCGCCCGCGAGCGCGGCGTCGAGATCGTTCAGGCAGATGCGCCCGTTGCGCGGCTGGACGAACCGCACCGTGACGCCATGCTGCTGCAAGGCGAGCCAGGGATAGACATTGGCCGGGAACTCGCCGCGCACGCTGACGATCACGTCGCCCGGCTGCCATGGCAGGCTGGCCGCGACGATGCTCAGGCCCTGGCTGGTGTTTTTGGTAAAGGCGATCTCGTCGGTCGCCACGTTGAGCAGCCGGCTGACCAGCCCGCGCGTCCGAGCGATCGACCGGAACCATTTGGCCTCGGCCAGAACGCCTTTGTCGCGGAAGTCCTGCGCCAGCTCGGCGACGACATCGGCGGTGCGGCGGGGCAGCGGGCCGAGCGCGGCATGATTCAGGTAGGTGTACCGCTCGGCGACGGGAAATTCGGCTTGACGCAGCGCGTTCAGGTCGAGTATAGAGGTGGCATTACCGATGCTCATAGAATGATGATACCAGCGCGACGATCGATTGACAAGGTAGGAACGCGCTACGTACGGAACAGGCGAACAACCGAACAAAGAACAAAGAGATTAAGTTTTTGTTTTCTCTGTGCGCTACTGTTCGCTGTTCCGGGTGCCCTCCGGGCGTCTTTGTTCGACGCTTTGCCAATCGCTCGCGTCGAGCACCATCTCGGCATAGCGCATGCACACGCTCTCGACGCTCCAGCGAAGATACTGCCGCAGCGACTCGTAGCGCGGATCGGCGAGGAACGCGAATTCTGCGGCAGCGCCTAGCTCGTACCAGAAGGTGCCTGTCTCGCGGAAGCCAAGCCGCTGGTAGAGCCGCAGCGCGCGCTGGTTGTGCAGGCTGACATCAAGGTGCAGCCGTGCGAAGGCGAGCGGCCCGAAGAACGCATCCAGAAACGCGCGCAGCGCCTCGGAGCCGTAGCCTATGCCGATGTAGGGGTAGCCCATGCCGATGCCGAGCCGCGCGCTCTTCTGGCCCGGCTGAATATCACGCAGGCCGAGATGCCCGACAACAGCACCATCCGTGGTGGTAATCGTCCACTCGCGCCGCCGGTGATCGGATGTCCGCGCCAGAAAAAACATATCCGTCGTGCCGTGCTCGCGCAGCGTGTGCGGCCAGTTCCAGATGGCATCCAGCGGATCGGGATAGCGCGGCCACCGCGCCATCGCATCAATGTCGGAGCGCTGCAAGGGCCGTAGCGTAAGCCGTGACGTGCTGATGATCATGGGGACTGGGCTTCGGCCTGCCAGGCACGCATCACTTCCGCCAGCAGCGCCGGGCGGTTCGTCATAATGCCCTCGACCCGCAATCCCAGCAACTGCCGCATCACCGCCGGATCGTCGACGGTCCAGACGTTGACGGCATAGCCCGCCTCGCGAATCGGCGGGATGAGCTGCTCTAGCTGCGGCAGTTGCCGCGATGGATGCCACGCCCGCGCCTCAAGGCTGCGCAGCGGCTCCAAAGGCCAGAGCGAGGCCGCTCCCGGCGGCGTGGCGTCCGCATCGGTCAGCACGCCGCGCGCCAGATCCGGCGCGACTATCCGCATGGTTTGCAGCGCGCCCAGAGCGAACGACGAAATAATCACCTGCTCGTCGATGCCGTGGGCCTGGATCGTCCGCGCGACCGCCGCTTCGATGCCAGCGACTTTGATCTCGACGTTCAGCAGCATGCCGGTGGCGCGTGCCCAGTCGCAAACCTCGTCAAGCGTCGGCGCGCGCTCGCCGCGCAGGTCGATCTGCTGCATGGCGGCCAGCGTGAGCGCCGCGACGGCATCTGATCGTCCATTCCAGCGCGCGGTGGTATCGTCATGAAACACGACGATCGCGCCGTCGGCGGTGGGCCGCACGTCGAACTCGATCATCTGCGCGCCCTGGCGATACGCCAGCTCAAAGGCCGCGAGCGTATTTTCGGGAGCGTCGGCGGAAGCGCCGCGATGGGCAATGATCTGTGTCTGCATATTCTGTGCAAGGGAGCGGCCCACCCTGCGACGAGTGGGCCTGCTGTACGTACGTGTGTTACGTTGTGTGCTGTTCTAACCAGCCGCCTCGAGCAACTGCTCGCTCACATATTCCGGCCCGCCCGGACGCCGCGCGTCATGTGACAGCATCGGAGCCAGCAGGCGCTGGACGGCCATCACGTGGCTGCATGTGTGCCAGGAATGGAAGAAATTACAATCGCAAGACCAGGAGTCGCCGTCGAGCGTAATGATATGATCCCCACTGCCTCGGAAGCGGGCGTCCAATTTCTCAATCGTGAAGCGTTCCGGCTCCTGGGCATACCGCTTGGCCTTCTCAATCTTGTTGATCAGATCGGAGTGCATGGCCTTAACCTCCTCGTCTAGCTAAGCGACACCGGGGGTGAAACACACGTGTCCACTAACATACCGCATATACACACAAAGGGCGGTCGCAGAGTGCTGTGCTCTGCGCCGCCCCTTCAAAACAGCTTTACTGGTGCTGCTGATCGTTGCATGTATTGCGTCCTTGCCCCTCTCTTTAAGAGGTTGTTGACTTTATTATCCCATAGCTCCTACAGGGCGTCAAGCGCACTCCGCGATGCGCAGCTTGGCCCTGGAGCAGTAGGACCCGGCGAAACGCATCAGTCCCGGCTTCCAGCCCGATCCGACGTGCTCACATAAGCTACGCTGCTTCCCAAGTTGCGAGTTCCAGGCCCTCACCCCGGCCCTGCGGGCCACCCCCTCCCGGCCCGCGCGGCCTGCGGCACAGGCGCGGGGGAAGGCGTGCTTAGTTCTTGGTTCTTGGTTCCCCTTTGTTCCCTTGTTCTTTTGTCCGTTAGTTCGTTCGATCTCCTACGACAGCAGCGACTCCGCCTCGACGATCGCCTGAGCGATGTCTTTGACTTTGCAGTGCCGCTCGCGGGCGCGCTGCCGCATCAGATCGTATGCCTCATCCTCGCTCATCTGGCGGCGCTGCATCAGAATGCCTTTGGCGCGCTCGATCACTTTGCGCGATTCCAGCGTCTCCTGAAGCGTATCGACCTGCTCGCGGAGCCGCTGCATCTCGCGGAAGCGGGCGATTGCTACGTCGATCGCGGGCGGCAGCTCTTCGGGATTGATCGGCTTGACCAGATAGCCGAGCGCGCCCGAAGATTCGGCTTTGCGAATATGCTCGGTGTCGCTGTACGCCGTGAGCATTACCACCGGCGTGGGATGCTGCTTGGCGATCTGCTGCGCTGCGGCATCGCCGCCCAGCTCCGGCATCTGCATATCCATGATCACAATATCCGGGCTGAGCTGCGTACACAGGCGTACGGCTTCGACGCCCGTGCGCGCCACGCCGACTACGGTGTAGCCTAAGTTGGTGAGCTGCTCCTCAAGCGTCAGCGAGACTAACTCGTTGTCTTCCGCAATCAGTACGCGGGTCGTAGACATCATCATCATCCTTATGGGAGTAAAGCGTAGCTTCAGCCGGACACGCTACGGATCGCTCCTGGCGATACGCACGTGTCGTCCGGTATCTCCATTATAATGCGCTGTGCAAACCGATGGTAGATCGAGGAGTCGATGATGACGATATTGCCGCCCTGGCTGCTGCGCTGGCGTGCCGCCGATCCGACGGTGACGTTTGAGCACACTGTCTATCTTGAGCCGCAGGGAGTTGTGCTGACCGCAGATGCGCGCGAGGGACAGGTGACGAGCGCGCCCTACCTTGGTGCCTGGACGCAGGCTATTCCTTCCTGGCAGGCCGATGCGCCAGCCGGAACGTCGATCGTCGTGCGGCTGCGCGCCGAGCTTGATGGACGCTGGACGCGCTGGTACACGCTCGCCGAGTGGTCATCCGATGAGACGCTCCGGCACAGCGTACCCGGCCAGTCCGACGCCGACGCCGAGGTTGCGACCGATACGCTGCTGCTGCGACAGCCTGCGCAGGCCGTGCAGTGGCGCGCTGTGCTGCGTCGGACGGGCGAGGCGTCGCCGGTGCTGCGTGGCGTTGCCGTGGCGCTCGATCCAGAGTCCGCAGAGGCTGCGCAGCCCGCGCCGATGAGCACGATCGAGCCGCTGCCGGTGCCTGAGCGCTCGCAGATGATCTATCCCGGCGGCGGCCCTGTCTGGTGCTCGCCTACGTCGCTGACAATGCTGCTGGCCTACTGGTTCGATCGGACCCGCATGCCGCAGCTTGCGCGCTTCGCCGATATGCAGGCGGTGCCCGACATTGTCGCGCCCGCCGTGTACGACTCGGAGTACGACGGAACCGGTAACTGGCCGTTCAATACGGCGTATGCGGCGACGCTGGGACTGGAAGGCTATGTCGTGCGGCTGCGCGATCTGGGCGATCTGGCGCACTGGCTTGCCGCAGGCGTGCCGGTGGTTGCCAGCATTGCGTGGCAGGATGGCGAGCTTGAGGGCGCGCCCGTCGGACACAGCAACGGGCATCTAGTCGTCGTCGTGGGCATCGCGCCGAACGGCGATGTGATCGTCAACGATCCCGCCGCCGACCCGCGTCGCGGCGAGTCGGTGCGGCGCAGCTATCCGCGCGCGCAATTTTGCAAAGCGTGGCAGCATTCGGGGCGCGCCGTCTATCTGGTGTTTCCGCCTGAGTATGGCGGGTGAGATGATGTGATGCAGCCCGCGACTATCGCCGCTTGGAGCAATTGTTACCATCATGACACGATTTATGTATGCTGTGAGGTATGCAGAAGGAACGAATCATGGAAATCACACGAGCAATATATTTATTGGGATGCTAGGAGGACATCAGTATCAGGCTGCACTGTGGCGACTATAATCTACGCGGCAACTTGTTGTACATGAATTTACGTTATCTATCGTTCGATAGACGGCTCGGCGCTCGAAGTTATTCGGTAATGTACCACTACCACCGCCAGACCGGATCGGCGTACTCCGGGTAGGGCTGTGGCGGCCCTGGCAGGATCTCGCGCAGGTAGCTGCGCATGCCTCGATCAAACTCCCAATTTCTCGGATAGCCCAGCGAAACCTCTTCGTAGCGCACGCCGTCGCGGTAGTCCGTGGCGCGTACGTGCAGATGCCCGTAGATCACGGTCGAGATCGGGAAGCGCATGTGCCAGTCCTCGGTGCGGTGCGTGCCGCACCAGATTGAGAAGCGTGGAATTTTGGATAGCCGCACGAGATCGCGGCGCAGTGGAAAATGGCCGATCACGATCAGCGCGGCGCTTTTCGGCACCTGCGCCAGCCGTCGCTCGGTGTAGTCGCAGCGCGCGGCGCACCACTCGGCTCGCGAGGCGTACGGATCAGGATGCAGCACGAACTCATCGCTGCACACCACGCCTGTCTCCTCGGCCCAGGCCACGGCCTGATCGAGCGGCACGTCATCCGGGCGAAAGCTATAGTCGTAGAGCGTAAAGATCGGCGCGAGCACGTAGGGCCTGGGCGAGCCCGGCCAGGTGACGTACGGATCTTCGGGCGTGAGGACGCCGTACTCCCGGCAGGCCGCGACCAGCCGCCGGTACTTGGCATCGCCGCGCAGCGACGGCCCATCCGATGGCATGGTCCACAGATCGTGGTTGCCGGGCACCCACAGCAGTTGAGCAAAGCGTCTGCTCAGCGTCGCCAGCGCGAACCTGAGCTGCTCTTCCGTCTCGCCGATGTCGCCGCCGAGGATCAGCCAGTCCTCCGGCTGAGGCGGGAGCGCTTCGAGCGCCTGGCGGTTGGAGGTACAGGCGAGATGCAGATCGCTAATCGCGTAGAGTTTCATGTGCTCGCCTGGGTTGAGCGTCGTAATCGAAGCAGGAACTTTCTATCGTGCATATCTTCATGGTTGATTATAGTTTGAAAGCCGCCAAAAGCAAGCGCATCGCAGCATCGATCGGCGACGCTCAGCTTCGATGTGGTTTCGGCGTGCGTCTTCGTGGCTGGTCAGCGTCGTGCAGACGAATCAAAAAAAGCGCGTCCTGACACATCGCTGCATCAGGACGCGCGGATGATGTTATGCGCGCTGCGGCGCAAGCTGCGGGTGAGGCTGCTGAGTGGCCGCGACCGGCTCAAGCTTGAGCCGCCGCAACCGCAGCGAGTTCGTGACGACGAACACCGACGAGAAGGCCATCGCACCGGCGGCGATCATCGGCGAGAGCTGCAAGCCCGTGAAGGGATAGAACAGGCCCGCCGCGACCGGAATGCCGACGACGTTGTACGCAAAGGCCCAGAAGAGATTCCATTTGATCGTTCGCATCGTCTGCTTCGACAGCTTGATCGCCTGGGCTACCGAGCGCAGGTCGCCGCGCAGCAGCGTAATGTCGGCGGCTTCCATCGCCACATCGGTGCCCGTGCCCATCGCGATGCCGATGTCGGCCTGGGCCAGCGCGGGCGCATCGTTGATGCCGTCACCGACCATCGCCGTGATCTGGCCGCCCGACTGTAAGCGCTTGACTTCGGCAGCCTTCGCCTCCGGCAGCACGTCGGAGAGCACATCGTCGGGCGTGAGGCCCACCCGTCGCCCGATCGCCTCTGCCGTGCGGCGGTTATCGCCGGTCAGCATAATCGCGTGCAGGCCCAGGCGCTTCAGCTCCGCGATGGCGGCAGGCGAGGTTTCCTTGATCGTGTCGGCGATGCCGATCACGCCCAGCACCTCGCGGTCGGCGGCGACTACGACTGCGGTCTTGCCGTCGCTTTGCAGCCCCACGATCGCGGACTCGATCGCGTCGATCGCCAGGCCATGATCGCGCATCAGCCGTGGCGAGCCAACCAGCACCGTGCGCCCCTCGACCTCGGCGCGCACGCCGTGCCCGGCCAGCGCCTCGAAGCGCTCCGTCGGTGCCAGCGCCAGCCCTTGCGTCTGCGCCGCCCGCACGATCGCCTCGCCCAGCGGATGCTCCGAGTTGCGCTCCACGCTGGCCGCAAGCTGCAAGACCCGCTGATCCCCGCCTGTTTGCGCTCCGCCCGCGACCACATCCGTCACCGTCGGCTCGCCCTCGGTGATCGTGCCGGTTTTATCCAGCACGACGGTCGTGATCCCGCTGGCGCGCTCCAGCGCCTCGGCGTTTTTGATCAGAATGCCGTGCTCAGCGCCGGAGCCCGTCCCAACCATAATCGCGGTCGGCGTGGCGAGGCCAAGCGCGCACGGGCAGGCGATCACCAGCACCGCGACCGCGAAGATCAACGCCTGGGTGAAGCTCGCGCCGCCGATGAAGTACCAGGCCAGGAACGTCACCAGTGCGATCCCAATCACGATCGGGACGAAGACCGCCGAGATCTGATCGGCCAGCCGCTGGACGGGCGCTTTCGAGCCTTGCGCCTCCTGCACCAGCCGGATGATCTGCGCCAGCGCCGTGTCTTTGCCGACGCGCGTCGCCCGGAACTGGAACGCGCCCGACCGGTTGATCGTCGCGCCGATCACGTTGTCGCCCACGCGCTTCTCGACCGGCATGCTCTCGCCCGACAGCATGCTCTCGTCGATCGTCGACTGGCCGCTGGTCAGCACGCCGTCGACCGGCACTTTCTCGCCGGGCCGCACTACCACAATGTCGCCCACGCGCACCTCGGCGATCGGCACGTCGGCCTCGGCGCCGCCGCGCATGATCCGCGCCGTGCGTGGCTGCAAGCCGATCAGCGCCTTGATCGCAGCGCTGGTCTGGCTCTTGGCGCGGACCTCAAGGAAGCGACCGAGCAGGATCAGCGCGATGATCACCGCCGCCGTCTCAAGATAGACGTGGCCGGGAGCGCCGGAGACGATCAGCGCGAGGCTGTAGAAATACGCCGCCGACGAGCCGATCGCGATCAGTGTGTCCATGTTGGCCGTGCCGTGGCGCAGCGCCTTCCAGGCATTGCGGTAGAAGTCGCGGCCTGCGTAGAACTGCACCGGAGTCGCCAGCGCCAGGAACAGCCAGTTGAGCATATCGGCGTAGGCCGGGTAGTGGTGGATGTTGGTGCCCTCGTGCGCCATCTGGCCCTCGACCGCCGCCCAGTAGGGCGTGAGCCAGGGCGAGATCACGCCCAGGTCGCGCGCCATCGCCAGCAAGAACAGCGGCAGGCCAAACACAGCCGCGACGATCAGCTTACGGCGCTGGTTGGCAACCTCCGCCCGCCGGGCCGCCGCCTCGATGTCCTCGTGCTCCGCCGCATCCTCAGCCGCAGGCTCGATCACGCCGTAGCCTGCCGCCTCCACCGCTGCCTTCAGCGTCGTCCAATCGGCGACGCCGGGCGCATACTCGACGACCGCGCGCTCGGTTGCGAGGTTGACGTTGGCGCTCAGCACGCCGTCGACTTTGCGCAGCGCTTTTTCGACGCGCGTCTGGCACGAGGCGCAGGTCATGCCCGTGACAGGAAACTCGACGCGGTCGGTGATCACGCCGTAGCCGCTGCCCTCGATCGCCGCGATCAGCGCGGGCGGCTGTACCTGCTGCGGATCGAAATTGATAGTCGCCTGCTCGCTTGCCAGGTTGACCTGCGCATGCTCGACACCGCCGACCTTCTTCAGGCCGCGCTCGATCCGATTGGCGCACGAGGCGCAGGTCATACCCGTGACGGGTAGCTTCAGTTGTTTGGTAGCCATAACGTTATCCAACCGTTTCCGACAGCGAGCATCAGTCTCGCCGCGCTTAATCCTCTATGCCAATCCATCCGCCGTTGGTCGCGCTTGAGCGACGTGCCGCGTCCAGAATGCGCTGCACCCGATCGCCGTCGACGAAGGTTGCCGCCTCCGCCAGCGCCGTGAGGTCGCCGTTCAGCGCCCGCTTGAGCGCGTGGCCCAGATACACCGAGCCGCGTGGAAACTCGCCGCCGCGCAGCTCGTCAGGAATATCGACCGAGTCGGTGGGCGTGAGATCGCGGAAGTCGCTACCGCCCTCCGAGAGCAAGAGCCGTCCCGCTTCGATACGCAGCGCTCCGCGCTCGAAGTGCGCGGTCATGCGTGTTGGCTCGGCGACGCCCGCAACTGCGCTCATGGTGATCGTGCCGGGCACGCCATTCGCCAGACGCAGCAGCAGCGCGCTGTAGTCGTCGGCTGTCACCGCTCTGGGGCCGGTATCGCCGGGACGCTCGCGAATACATATGTGGGTCAGCCCGTTGACGGCGGCGATCGGGCCGAGCAAGAACCGGATCTGATCGATCATGTGCGAGCCGAGCGCGCCGAGCACACCGCCGCCCTGCTCCGCGTCGCTCCACCATGTCCACGGACGGCTCGGATCGCTCCGTGAGCTGCCGATGATCGTCGCCTCGACGTGGCGTAGCGCTCCCAGGCTGCCGCTCTGGATTTGCCGCCGCGCCAGGTGCAGCGACGGCAGGCAGCGTAGCTCGTGATCGATCAGCGTGAAGAGCTGGCTGTGCCTCCGGGCCGCCTCAACCATCGCCTTCGTTTCGTTGGCGTCCAGCGCCATCGGCTTTTCGCACACGACATGCTTGCCCGCCTCAAGCGCCGCGATCGCCATCTCTTTGTGCAGATTAGGCGGTGTGACGATGCTGACAAGCCGGACCTCGTCGCGCCGGAGCACATCGCGCCAGTCGTCCGTGGCAAAGCCGACGTTTTGCTCCTGAGCCAGCCGCCGCGTTTTGTCGCGGTTGCGCCCGGCCAGCGCGACGACTTCTAATCCTGCGGCGCGAAACGCCGGGATCTGGACGCGCGTGCTCCAGCCTGTGCCAATCACTCCGATGGTCATATCATGCTGGCCTTCGTAGGGGCGGAGTCCACTCCGCCCCTACCAGATGCGATTGTGAAAGCGCGCCAGATCAATTCAGCACTGTTACGTCGTCGTAGCCCGCCTCGTTGATCGCGTTGACGATCGCGTCGGTCGAGACTTGATCGTCGGCCTGAACGCTGACGCGCTTGCTGCCGAGATCGACCTTGACGTTCTGGACGCCGCTGAGGCTCGTCACTTCTTTGGTGATCGCGTTGACGCAGTGCTGGCAAGAAATCGCCGGAACATTGAATTCCTTGGTCATGGTAGCCTGTCTCCTTGTGGTATTTGATGCTGTTCGCTGATAGGATCTTACCCCGCATCAGACGTGCCAACAATGCGCTAGATCGCCTATATCGGGCATGTAAGTGGCGCATAGCTGCTGCGTGTGATCTGCGGCGCGGGGAGCTGGCAAAAAGCAAGCCAGGCCGCGTAGCTGCGCAGCCTGGCTGATTGATGGTGAGAATGGCTTTAGCATCGTGGCCTCGCTCGATGCTATTTGATCTCCGCCAGGCGCGATTGCCAGGTGGCAAGATCGACGCTCTGAAGCGCCTCGGTGATAGCCTTGTTCTGGTCGAGGCTGAGGCCGCCGATGATGGCGTAGGGCGTGCCCTGCTCTTCCCAGTAGAGGCTGTAGCCCGCGCCGTGCTGGTAGGCCAGGCCCTTCACGCCGCGCACGGTGACTTCTGCGCGCTGTCCCGCGTCGGTGGGATGCTGACTCGCGGGGCTGCCCTTGCCGCCAACCAGCGACGCGATCGGCTCCGTGCCGCTGGTGCTGCGGAAGTCGAGGGAAAAGCCGCTCTGATCCGCCGAGGAGCGTGTAGGATCGATCGCCAGCCCTTCGGGGAGTTTCATCGGCCAGAGGTAGGGAACGGCGTCCAACTGCGGCGGTGGCGTCGGGTCGAGCGGCGGGTTTGTATCTCCACCGGCGGGCGGGTTGGCTCCACCACCAGCGCTGACCTCGGCTAAGTTGCTCTCCCAGGTGCTGAAATCGACGCTCTGAAGCGCCTCGGTGATAGCCTTGTTCTGGTCGAGGCTGAGGCCGCCGATGATGGCGTAGGGCGTGCCCTGCTCTTCCCAGTAGAGGCTGTAGCCCGCGCCGCGCTGGTAGGCCATGCCTTTGACACCGCGCACGGTGACTTCTGCGCGCTGTCCCGCGTCGGTGGGCGGCTCTGCCGCAGGGCTGGCTTTGCCGCCGACCAGCAAAGCGCTCGATTTGTCGGCGGTGTTGTGGAGTTCAAGCGTAAACATATTGGAATCTATGGAAGATCCGGCGGGGCGGATCTCGAATCCGGCGGGGAGTTTGGTCGGCCAGAGGTAGGCGAATGCAGCGGATTGGGGCGTTGGCGGCTCTGTCGCCGCTGTCGGCTCCTGGCTAGTCTGGGGCGCCGTGGGTGTTTCTGCTGCGGGCGAGGGCGATGCCGAAGGCGCTGGTGATGGTGAGGGCGCGGCTGGCGCGCCGCAGGCGCTGAGCAGCAGCGCGACGAGCAAGCCGATCCAGATGGGATACATTCGGCGATGCGATCGATGCAGGACAGGCATGAATATCTCCTTGCAAGGGGGGTGATGCGTTGCTTAATCTTGCTCCTCAACGATAGCGCAAACCGCGCGGCAAGGGTATACTTGCGGTGTGATGCGTCTATGATGATTTCGTTCATTTTTGGTAGGACTTACTCATCGCGCTGTCAGATCGCTATCATGGCTGTAGCCAGCGTAGGGAACAAGGGAACAAAGGAACAAAGGAACAAGGCAGTTAGCCGTTTTGTTCGCTTGTTCCCTTGTTCCTTTGTTCTCCGCTTTGTTCTTTGTTTCGTTGTTCTTTGTTCCCTAGAAGGAGCCGTATGCACGCCACCACGCCCACCACGATCGCCGATCTCCGTTTCGGCCCTCTCGATGTTCCGCTGATCGAGCCGTTTGCGATTGCGACGGGCGCACAGCCGGTTGCCCACAACGTTCTGCTTGAGGTGCGGCTCTCCGACGGTACGCGCGGCTACGGCGAGGCCGCGCCCTTTCCTGCCGTCACCGGCGAGACTCAGGCGAGCACATTGGCCGCGCTTGAGTCGCTTCGGTCGCTGGTGCTTGGCCGTGATGCGCGGCAGTGGCGCGCGCTCGCGCTTGAGCTAAAGGCCGCCGATCCAAAGGCCGCCGCCGCTCGCTGCGCGCTCGAAACGGCGCTGCTCGACGCGCTGACCAGGCAGGCGGGCATTCCGCTCTGGGCCTTTTTCGGCGGCGCGTGTACCGAGCTAGAGACTGATATGACGATTACCGCCGGGTCGATCGAGCATGCGGCACAGTCGGCTCGCTCGATCGCCGCGCGCGGTATCAGGACGATCAAGATCAAGATCGGCGGCTCGCCCGATCTCGACCTCGCGCGAATCGCGGCGATCCATGCCGCCGTGCCCGACGCGCCGCTGGTGCTCGACGGCAACTGCGGCTACGACGCATCAGGCGCGCTCGCGCTGCTGGAACACCTGCGCGCGGCTAATATTCCGATCGCGCTGTTCGAGCAGCCGGTGACACGCTACGATCTCGATGGCCTCGCGCAGGTGACACGCGCAGGCGCAACGCCGGTCGCGGCGGATGAGTCGGTGACAACTGCGGAAGATGTGCTGCGTATCGCCCAGGAGCGCGCGGCGCATGTCGTCAATATCAAGCTGATGAAGTCGGGTGTGGTCGAGGCGCTCTCGATCGCGGCGATCTGCAAGGCGGCTGGGATCGGCCTGATGATCGGCGGGATGGTCGAGACGCTGCTGGCGATGAATATGAGCGCACATTTCGCGGCGGGCCTGGGCGGCTTCTCGTTCGTGGATCTCGATACACCGATGTTCATGGCCGAGCAGCCCTTGCGCGGCGGCTGGCTGCAACACGGCGGCACGCTCTCGATCGGCCATGTCAGCGCGGGTCACGGCGTCGATCCCATCGAGGATCTGCTGAGTTAAACACAACGGCCAGTCACAACGTGACTGGCCTTCTTGTTGGTGCCAAGGACCAGGATCGAACTGGTGACCCCACACTTTTCAGGCGTGTGCTCTACCAACTGAGCTACCTTGGCATGCCCCGCGCCGACTTCCGACTGGCGCTATCGGTTGTTTGGTTACACATGGTGGGCGATAAGGGACTCGAACCCCTGACATCTTCGGTGTAAACGAAGCGCTCTACCAACTGAGCTAATCGCCCACAAGGTAACATTGGTGCCGAGGAAGGGACTTGAACCCTTACGGGGTTGCCCCCACTACCCCCTCAAAGTAGCGCGTCTGCCAATTCCGCCACCTCGGCCTGGATGCGTGCGTATTATACAAGCCCTGTCGGCTTTGTCAAGGGCGATTTTTGAAGAGCACAGAACAGAGAGCTTCCTCCGCTCCCTTTGTTCCCTTGTTCTCTTGTTCCTTTGTTCCCACGCTCCCCCGGAACTGATGTTACAATGTAGCCACTATGCGCATCTGGGCTATCGCCGACCTGCATTTATCGTTTGCCGCGCCGAAGCCGATGGACGTTTTCGGCGAGCGCTGGCGCGACCATCCCCAGCGCATCGCCGCCGCGTGGCGCGACCGCGTGGCCGATGACGATTTCGTGCTGCTCGCGGGCGATAACTCCTGGGCGCTCAAGCTGCCAGAAGCGCTGGTCGATCTCCGCTGGATAGCCGGGCTGCCCGGCCACAAGGTGCTGACTAAGGGCAACCACGATTACTGGTGGGATACTGCCCGCAAGCGTCGCGCCGAGCTGCCGCCGAGCATGACGCTGGTGGAGGCCGACGCGGTGGTGTGCGGCGATTGGGTGCTGTGCGGGACCCGCGCCTGGCTCACGCCCGGCCACCCGACCTTCAACCCCGAAACAGACGAGCGGATCTACAACCGCGAGCTAGGCCGCCTGGAGCGCGCGCTGGCTGCGGCGCAGCGGCTATCCGAGGAGACGAAGCCGATCGGCGTGCTGCTGCACTACCCGCCCTTCTACCCCGATGGGCGGCCAACGCGCTTTGCCGAGATGCTTGCCGCCGCCGGAGTAACCTTCTGTGTCTATGGACACCTCCACCGCCGCGCCGACTGGAACCTGGCCGTGCAGGGTATTCGCGACGGCGTGCGCTATCATCTCACAAGCTGCGATTTTCTCAATTTCGTGCCCTCGCTGATCGTCGACGCGGCGGGCCAGGTTGCCGAGCGCAGCTTTGGCGGCTGAGCGGCCCGCGCAATTCGATCGATCCAAAACCGGACCCGTCTCGTGTACAATAGTACTGTTGTTCGTGATATGCAGATATACCGATAAAGGAGTGCGCCGTGGCGACGAGTGCTGTACCCAAGCGACATGAGCTACCCCTGGAATACACCTGGAACCTGGAAAGCTTTTATGCCAACGATGAGCAGTGGGAGCAAGACTTCAAGCGGCTTGAGGAGCTGATCCCGCAACTGTCGCAGCTTGCCGGCATGATCGGCCAGGATGCGGAATCGATGCTGGATGCGTTTCAGCAGCGCGACGAGGCCAACAAGCTGATCGAGCAGTTGTACATTTATGCCTATCTACGCCAGTCCGAGAACACGGCAAACTCGCGGTATCAGGCGCTCTTCGATCGAGCATCCAGCCTGCACGTGCGCCTGGGCGCGGCGACAGCCTTCTTCGAGCCGGAGATTCTGGCGGTGTCCGATGAGCGCTTGAGTGAGTTTCTGGCCTCGATCGCCGAGCTGCGCGTGTACGAGCATGCGCTGAAGGAGTTGCGACGGCAGCGCGATCATATCCGCTCCGCCGAGGTCGAGGCGCTGCTGGCCGAGACAGGCGAGATCGCCCGCGCGCCCGAGTCGGTCTTTGAGATGCTGAACAACGCCGACATCAAGTTTCCGGTCATCAAAGACGAAGAGGGCAACGACATCGAGCTGAGCCAGGGCCGCTACCTGCGGCTGATGGAGAGCAAAAATCGCGATGTCCGCCGCTCTGCGTTCGAGGCGATGTACGATACCTACGGCAAGGTGCGCAACACCACGGGCACGCTTCTGTCCAGCCATATTCGTACGCACATGTTCTATGCCAAGGCGCGAAACTATGGATCGTCGATCGAGGCCGCGCTCGATCCCGACGCTATTCCGCTGGCGGTCTATACCAATCTGGTCGACACGATCAACGCCAACCTGCATCATCTCCACCGCTATATGCGGCTGCGCAAGCGCCTGCTCAAGCTCGACGAGCTGCATATGTACGATATTTACGTGCCGCTGATCGGCGATGTCGAGGCCAAATACACCTACGCTCAGGCGCGTGAGATGATGCTGGCGGGCATGGAGCCGCTCGGCAACGATTACGTCTCGGCGATGCGCCACGGCCTGTACGATGGGCGCTGGGTTGATGTCTACGAGAACGAGGGCAAGCGCTCAGGCGCGTTCAGCTATGGCGCATACACCAGCCAGCCCTTTATCCTGATGAACTTTCAGGATAATCTGGAGAGCATGTTTACGCTGGCGCACGAGCTGGGCCACTCGATGCACTCGTTCTACACCCGCCGCACGCAGCCGTACACCTACGGCCACTACACGCTCTTTGTCGCCGAGGTTGCCTCGACGCTCAACGAGGCGTTGGTGGTCGAGCATATGCTCCAGAACACCGACGATCGCAATCTTCAGCTCTATCTGATCAATCACCGCATCGAAGATTTCCGCCGCACGATGTTCCGCCAGGTGATGTTCGCCGAGTTCGAGCACGATATACATCGCCGCGCCGAGGCTGGCGAGGCGCTGACCGCCGATCGCTTCAGCGAACTCTACTATGAGCTAACCAAGCGCTATCACGGTCCCGATGTGGTATCCGATGAGCAGATCGCGCTTGAGTGGTCGCGGATTCCGCACTTCTACTCGAACTTCTACGTCTACAAGTATGCGACCGGCATCGCGGCGTCGGCGGCGCTCTCGAAGCAGATTTTGAGCGAGGGACAGCCCGCCGTCGAGCGCTATCTCAACTTCCTGAAGGGCGGTAGCTCCAAAACGTCGATCGATCTGCTGCGCGATGCGGGCGTCGATATGGCCTCGCCTGAGCCGGTCCAGCAGGCGTGCGAGGTCTTTGGCGAGCTTGTCGCGCGCATGGAAGAGCTGACCGCCGACGTGAAGTAGCTTAGCTTCATCGCACATGGGTATAATGCTTGCAGCGACCACCGACCTGGGGTTGCTGCAAGCATTTGTATTGCCTGAGGGATGTACTATGGCAACTCCTACCACTGCCGGTCGGTTTGGCGCGTATGGCGGCAAGTACGTGCCCGAAACGCTGATGCCGGCGATCCTCGAACTTGAGCGCGCCTATGCCGAGGCGCAGGCCGACCCTGCGTTTCTTGCCGAGCTGCGCCGCCTTGAGCAGACCTATACCGGTCGTCCCACGCCGATCACCTTCGCGGCGCGGCTGACCGAGCACTGCGGCGGCGCGCAGATCTATCTCAAGCGCGAAGACCTGGCGCATACCGGCGCGCATAAGATCAATAATGCGCTCGGCCAGGGCCTCCTCGCCAGGCGCATGGGCAAGCAGCGCGTGATCGCCGAAACCGGGGCGGGACAGCATGGCGTGGCGACCGCGACGGTCTGCGCGCTGCTGGGCCTGGATTGTGTCGTGTACATGGGCACCGAGGACATGGCCCGCCAGAGGCCGAATGTGTTTCGGATGCGGCTGCTCGGCGCTGAGGTGCGCGGCGTGAATAGCGGCTCCTGCACGCTCAAAGACGCGATCAATGAGGCCATGCGTGACTGGGTGACAAATCCCGATTCGTACTACCTGCTCGGATCGGCGCTCGGCCCGCACCCCTACCCGACGATGGTCCGCGATTTTCAGTCGGTGATCGGGCACGAGGCGCGGGCACAGATGCAGGAGTTGGTCGGACGGCTGCCGGATGTCGTGATCGCCTGTGTCGGCGGCGGCTCGAACGCGATCGGCATCTTTCACCCGTTCCTCGACGATACCGGCGTTGCGCTGCGCGGCGTCGAAGCCGGCGGCCTGGGCGTGGAGTCCCAGAAGCACGCCGCGCGCTTCGCCGGTGGCCGTCCTGGCGTGCTGCAAGGAACCTACTCCTACGTGCTGCAAGACGACGACGGCCAGATCGCGCTGACGCACTCAGTCTCCGCCGGTCTGGACTACGCCTCGATCGGGCCGGAGCACGCGATGCTCCACGACACGGGTCGGGCGAGCTACACGCTGGCAACCGACGACGAGGCGCTGGATGCGTTTCAGGTCTTATGCCGCACCGAGGGCATTATCCCCGCGCTGGAGTCGGCTCACGCCATCGCCGAGGCGCTCAAGCTCGCGCCGACGCTGGACGCCGACATGATCGTGCTGGTGAATCTGTCGGGTCGGGGCGATAAGGATATTTTCACGGTTGCCGATCAGCTTGGAGTGGCGATCTAGTATGGCTGATGTACACGAGGCACGTCCGCAGGAGTGGTCGTCGCATCCGGGGTGGTGGGGGGTGGCGCTGGGCTACGCGGTGCTGGCGATGCTCGGCTGGCTGACGCTCGGCATCATGCGCTGGTCAGAGCGGCGCGGCGTGCTGAGCCGGGTTCAAGCACTGCTGGCTCAGCGTGATATTGAGCGCGCGATGCAAGGCTGGGACTACGCTGGCGGTGTGGCCGTTGATATGGGCTACGCCTTCGCCGCTGCGGCGGTCTTTGCCTTTGTCGCCGCCGCGCTGTTCCGCCGCACCTGGAATGCGTGGGACTACGCGACAATCGCGATCGGTTTTACGGCGTGTTTGTCGCTGATCTTCCTGTGCGCGTTCGAGCGGATCATGGCCTTGATTCCGATCACCAGCGCGCCGCTGCTTGGCCTGCTGTATCTGCCCGGAGTTAAGGCGGTCTGCAATGTCGGCGAGCGCGACACTGATCCGCCGCAGCCGGAGCAGGCAACCGCACAGCTCGACCGCGACGAGATCGAGCGGGAGATCGCCAGGGAGCGCACGCTGATCGGGCAGCTTTCGCAAAACCTGGACGTGTTCGAGGTCGAGCGGGGCATCGATACGGATCTGTTTATGATGCGCTATACGCAGGGATTGGAAGAAGAAACCGCCGACAACGCCGAGTGGTTTTCAATCGGGCGGGCGGTGCGCCGCAGCCACGAGCGGATCGCCGCGCTGAGGGCGCAGCTTGAGGAGCTTCCTGACCAGACCACGTAGGGGCGACCTGACGGATCGACGAGGGCGAGGCACCGCCTCGCCCCTACGATTCGATCCCGATTAATGTGTAAACCTTGACGATCACGCCCAGGGCACGGCACGGCTGTGCCCATACCCGCCGGGATGGTTGGTTTAATCCTGCCGCTACGCTGCCTGCGGCACGGCTGCAAGCTGTCCGCACGCTGCGGCAATCGCGACGCCGCGCTCCATGCGCACGGTACAGGGAATGCCGCGCTCGATCAACACGTTCTGGAACGCCTCGATCTGTTTGCGATGCGAGCGCTGGAGCGGAGCGCCAGGCACCGGGTTCCACGGGATCAGGTTGACGTGGCAGAGCATACCCTGGATCAGATCGGCTAGCTGCCGTGCCAGCTCCACCGAGTCGTTCTGGCCTTGCAGCAGCACATACTCGAAGCTGACCCGGCGGTGCGTCTTGTCGATGTACTCCTCTGTAGCAGCCATGAGATCGCGGATCGGATACTTGCGATTGACCGGCATCAGCGCGGAGCGTAGCTCGTCGTTGGGCGCGTGCAGCGAGATCGCCAGATTGATCGGGATCTTTTCGCTTGCCAGACGACGAATGCCGGGCACCAGGCCCACCGTCGAAACCGTCAGGTTGCGCGCGCCCAGGTTGAATCCCTGCGGGTGGTGCAACTGCTCGACGCTGGCCCACCACCGATCGTAGTTGGCGAACGGCTCGCCCATGCCCATGAAGACCAGATTGGTGATATGATCGTGACGATGCGTGGCGTCGAAGCTGCCGTTGCGCAGCCCGCGCGCAAAGTACAAGGCCTGCTCCACGATCTCGCCGGGCGTGATGTTGCGCAGCAGGCCCATGCGCCCGGTCGCGCAGAAGACACAGCCCATCGCGCAGCCCGCCTGCGTCGAAATGCAGACCGTGGCGCGGTCGGGGTAGAGCATCAGCACCGACTCAAGCACGTTGCCGTCGGGCAAGCGCCAGAGCACTTTGCGCGTATCGCCGTCGTCTGCGGTCTGCTCGCGGCTAAGCTGAAGCGCGCCTAGCTGCGTCTCGGCCTTCAGCCGCTCCCGCAGCGTCAGCGGCAGATCCGTCATCGCGTCGAAGGATGGCACGAGGTTGCGGTAGAGCTGGGTGAAGATTTGTTTGGCGCGAAACGCGGGCTGGCCCCAGCTTTGCATCAGCTCGCCAAGCTGCGGCAGCGTCAGATCGTAGAGATTAATCGCTCGATTCGGTTCGAGCGTGATGGTCATTGATTCGTTCAGCATCACGGTGTATTGTACCAAATACTAGACATAACTGCGGCTACCCGCGATCACCAGCGGCGCTCGCGCATCTTGATGCGATCAAGCAGCAGCTCGACGGCCTCAGGCGAGCCGACGACGACCGGCTCCGGCGCGGCGCGGCCCGTCAACATCTGCCGCAGGTCGAGGGGCGCGCCCGATCGCAGCAGGCGCGCGCCACCACCGGCCCGCTCAAGCATCGCCATGCCCGCCGCAATATCCCAGAGCTTAGGCTGCCCGATCAGCGCTCCGGCGGCGATGCCCCGCGCGACATAGCAGACGTAGGCCGCCATCGAGCCGAACGAGCGGACCTTGCCGGGATAGTTGATCGTGTAGCGGCGGTGAATGTTCGACGGCACGCAGATCCAGGCTTCGGGATCGAGCAAGCCCTCGCGCATCACCTCCACGGGCTGCCCGTTGAAGAGCGCCGGACCCTCCAGGTCGACCTCGTACCACTCATTCAGCACGGGCATGTAGAAGCAGCCCAGGATCGGATGGCCGCGCCGGAGCAGCCCGATCGAGATGCCCCAGATCGGCAGCCCGCTGACGAACGCGCCGGTGCCGTCGATGGGATCGAGCGCCCAGAGATACTCTGCGTCGATATTATGCTGGCCCTCTTCCTCGCCGAGCACGCCATGATCGGGATAGCTCGCCTTGATCCGTGTACGCAGCAAGCGCTCGATCTCCTCGTCGGCGGCGGTCACATAGCTGCGGTCTGGCTTGCGCCGCGCTTCAACCGCGTTGTAGTATTTGAGGCCGATCGCGCCTGCCTCGCGCGCCCATGTGCGGATCTGCTGCAATTCCATAAACGATTTTCCTGGTGTGTGCTAGACTTAGCCACGCTCGCTTCAGAAAGGGAAGTTTGGGGAACACTCCCACACCCCCGGCCTGATGGCGCACTAAGCACACAGTATGCCTTGAAAAGGAGCCAGTATGGTTGTCGCTCCTGACATTATACAGGTTGAAATCCCTCTGCCGTTTCCGCTCAAGATCGTCAACTGCTATCTGGTGCGCGGCCCCGACGGCTGGGCGCTGATCGATACCGGCATTCACTGGCCGCCCGCGCTTGAGGCGTGGCAGGCGGCGCTCGCCCGCTGGTCGCTGCGGCCCGCCGACATTCGCGCGATCTGCGTGACCCACTACCACCCCGATCATGCGGGTCTGGCAGGCTGGTGGCAGCGGCTCAGCGACGCGCCCGTGCTGATGACACCCGCCGAGGCGCGATCGGTGTACGATGTGTGGAGCGACGGCGAGCGGACGGGGTACGAGCTGAGCGCGCTCTTTCAAGCGCATGGCACGCCCGAAGCACTGGCGGTAGCCGTGGCTCGTCGCGCCCACGCGACGCAGCAGATGACGCAGCCGCTGCCCGACGTGACGGCGCTTGAAGCGCTCGCGATCGATGAAGGCGCGGAGTACACGATCGCATCGGAGCCGCTGCTGCTCGCGGGCCGACCGTTTCAGCCGCTAGTCTTGCCGGGCCATGCCGACGAGCATCTCTGCCTGTACGAGCCGTCCACGCGCACGCTGATCGCCGCCGATCACGTGCTGCCCCGGATCAGCCCCAACATCAGCGTTCTGCCCCACACCCGCCCTGATCCGCTCGGACGCTACCTGCGCAGCTTTGCGGCGCTTGAGTCGCTCGATGTCGCTGTGGTGCTGCCAGGACACGGCCCGGTCTTCACCGATCTGCCCGGTCGGCTGCACGAGCTATCCGAGCATCACGCCGCGCGTCTGGAGCAGATCGTCGCGGCGCTCGGAGCGAGCAGCACGGCCTTTGAGGTCGCCACCCGCGTCTTTCCAATGGGTGACTTCTCGCCGCATCAGGTGCAGTTCGCGATCGGTGAGACGCTGTCGCATCTCGATTATCTGGCAGCGCAGGGCCAGATCGAGCGATTGGCTGGGCTGCCAATCGTGTATCGCGTGAGGTAGGCAACAACGGAACAAACAAAGACGCCGGGTACCCATGCCCTAAGGGCACCCGCATGGCACCCGGAACAAAGAACAGAGAGGTTAAACTTTATCCTTTGTTCTCTGTTCTTTGTTCTTTGTTCTCGTCCTCGTGTACGTATCGCAGCGCAATGCCCACGCCGATCAGCGTCAGGATGGCGGCGATCAGGCAGTTGACGAAGAGCGATGATGCCGCCAGCACGGGCACGCCGATCTGCGAGCCGATCGCGCGGCTGACCTGGATCGCCGTCACCACCAGCGCCATGACCGTCGCGCGGCCTACGGTGCTGACCGTTGTGGCGAGCGTCAGCGAGGCGACGATCGCGAACTCGACGAAGATTGCGAAGAGCATGTAGCAGACCAGATAGCTCGTCCAGTTGACGCTGACGAAGGGCTGTGCCAGGAACAGGAGCGCGGCGATCACAAAGCTTAAGGTTGCCGCTCGCCGCTTGCCGAGCCGATCGGTGAAGAGCGTCGAGCCGATCGAGCCGAACAGCTCGCCGATGCCGAAGACGAAGGCGGCGGTTCCCAGATCGGTGAGCGAGGCGTTGAAGCGCTCGGTTGCCCACGGAGCCTGCACGATAAACAGCACCTCCCAGCCGCCGAGCGCCAGAAACAAAAAGCTGAACAAGCCCAGCACGCCTGGTCTGCGCGCCACGCTTAAGAACGACGGCCCCGCAGCCCCGTCGGCGTGCAGATGCGTCGCCTCGTCGGGCAGCGCGAGCGCGGCGATCACGATGATCGCGCCGATGCAGCCGCTCAGGATCAAGAACGTTCCAGCCAGGCTTTGCTGGCTCTGCACCAGCCAGGTCAGCGGCGGCACGGCGGCGATGCCAGCCAGCGCCCACGACATCTCGATCAGCCCCACGGCGCGGCCTCGCTGCTGATACGATGTGAGCGCGCTCACATATGCCTGAACTGCGGGCTGATACAGCGACACGCCCAGGCCGCATGCGCCGTATGCCGCGATCAACAGCCCCAGGCTGGGCCCTGCCGTAATCCCCAGCGTCCCGATCAGCGTCGCGCCCAGGCCCAGCAGCATGGTCATGCGGTAGCCGATCCGATCGCCGAGCCAGCCGCCCAGCGGACTAGCCAGCCCGAACAAGACCTGGATCGTCACGATCCAGGTCGCCTGCTCGATGGTGACGTTGAAGCGCGCGGCGACAAACGGCACGAGCGGATAGGCGATGCGAAAGATGGCGTTGAGCACGAAACGACTGGCAACCAGAGTTGCCAGTCGTCCACGAGATAAACGAGGTGTTGCAGAGATTGTTGTCACCATAGCGCTGCATCATACCACGAAGCAGCAAGCTTCTGGTGAGCGCTAGCCTTCCAGCGGCACGCCGACTCGGACGGTGGTTCCGGCTCCTGGCGCCGAGATGATCTCAGCCGAGCCGCCGACCAGCCGAGCGCGCTCTTCCAGGCTCAGCAGGCCGAAGCTGCCGCGCTGATCGTATGAGGCTTTGACGCTTTGCAGATCGAAGCCTTTGCCGTCGTCCTGAACACATAGCAGAACATCGTCGCCCTGCTTCTGGATGCGAATCCAGATGTGCTTGGCCTGGGCATGTTTGATCGCGTTGTTGACCGACTCCTGCACGATGTTGAAGAGCGTGCCCTGGACGCGCTTGGTCAGCGGGCCGATCGATTCGCCGCCCTCAAGGATGATCTCCGGCGTGTTGCTGTTCGGCTCGAAGCGCTCAAGGTACTGCTGAAGCGTCGGCAGCAAGCCCTGGGTTTCGAGCACCAGCGGACGCAGCTCGAAGAGCAGTGTGCGCACCTCGTGGTTAGCCCGCTGCGCAAGCTGCGCCAGCTTGTCCAGCTCCGGCACGACGCGCTCCGGCTCTTTTTCGTACAGCCGCTTGATGAAGCCCAGCGTCATCGTGATCGCGGCCAGCGCCTGCGCCGGTCCGTCGTGCAGATCGCGGTTGAGCTGCTTGCGCACTTCTTCTTCGCGAGCGAGCAGGTTGTTGCGCTCGGTGCGGATCTCGGCGATCAACTGCGCATTTTGCAGCACCACCAGACCATAGCTGATCAGGGTCGTCGCCATCTCCATCTGCTCAAGATCGAACTGTACGGTGTCGCTGGCGAAGAGCGCCAGGCCGTAGGTGCGCCGCGCCGAGCGCAGCGGTAGCAGCAGCACCGCGCGGCGTCCGCTGATCGAGGGCAGGCTGGCAAGCTCCGCCTCGGCATGGGCGTTGTTCAGGATACCGCCGTCGCCGCCGCGTATGATCGTGCCCAGCGTCCCGCCGCCGACGGTAAACCGCGCATTCATCTCGGCAGCTTGCAGGTTACGCCCGGTCGCGACATGCACCTCGTTCAGCTCGCCGGTCGGCAGCAAGATCGCGCCGGTCTGATACGGCACCACTCGGACCATCTCGTTCAAGATCGTTTCGAGCACGGTACGTGGATGCGCGCTGGTGCTGAGCGAGACGGCAGCCTCGTACAGGGCGCGCATGCGGTCGCGGTACGCCTCGGCATGGGCCAGCGCCTGCGCCGATTGCTGCTCCGCCTGCGCGACGCGGTGCCGATTATCGATCGTCCACTGCTCCGACAGGAGGTTACACAGCCAGGGCAATACGCCGAACATCACGCCCTGGCTGGTGAAGCTGAGGATCTCGATCGAGGTGTGCGGCTTGAACTGAAGCGCGATCGACAGAATGACCGCGACGACGCTCATCGCCAGGACGTTGACCCGCTTGAGCCGAAACGCCGCCGCGACCAGCGGCAGCATAAACAGCGAGGTATAGCCGTAGGCCGATCCCGGCCCGGCGAAGGCCAGCGCCGCCAGCCACAGCAGATCGAGCAGATAGAACCACGGAATGATCCGCTGCGCTCGCGGCGTGATGACCAGGATACCGGCGACGACCGAAAACGCGGCGTAGCCCCAGAACACTTGGCCGAACGGATGCGGTGAGGGGACTGGAAGTAGCTCTAAACCGTGAAGCAGCGTCGACGCGCCAAACAGCAGCACCAGCAGGATCCAGCGCGCAACGGCATAGAGCCGATCGCCGCCGAGGATCTGAGTTGTCGTGGAGCGGAGTGCAGCAAAACCCGCGGCCATAGATCTCCCGAAATGATGGTAAGCATAGCTATGCGGGATCTGGCACTAACAGCTCGGTCGCGCCGTAGCGCTGCTCCAGGTGCTGTCTGAGCAGTTTTCTTGCGTGAAACAGCCGCGATTTGACGGTACCTTCGGGCACCGCTGTAATCTCGGCGATCTCATGCACTGCGTAGTCATGGAGATAGTACAACACCAGCACGGCCCTGTGCTTGGGGTCCAGCTCTGCCAGTGCCGACTGTACGAGCGCTTGCAGCTCGTTCCGTTCGGCAGCACGCTCCGGCGATGTACTGCTTGGCGTAAACAGCCGCTCGGCTAGCTCATGGAACGAGTCTGTCCATGCACGCAATCCCTTGAGGCGATTGTAACAAAGATTGATGGCGACCCGGTAGAGCCATGGGGCTAACGGCAGCGAACCATCCAGCCTACCTGCGTGACGGTACAACCGAAAAAAGGTGTCTTGGAGTACTTCCTCGGCGACCTGTGGATCGCGGGTGACGCCGAGCGCCGTTTGATAGACTGCGGCTTGATATTTCATAAAAAGCGACTCGAGCGCTGACATGTCGCCTTTTGCAATGGCGGTGAGCCGAGCAGCGTCCTCGGCTGTTGTGCTGTTGTGTTGGTCAGTAGTACCTGACAAACAACCCTCCATCCTAGTTAACAAATAGTATAGCATGGCAGCGATGCCCGCTCATAGCTCAAAATGTCAAGAAACGAAAAAATAGCGAACGTGAGAGGATTCTCACGTTCGCAGGCCAGGGCTATCAAGCTCTATACGGGAGCGCCAGCCTATCGGATGTATCAGGAGGCTTAGCGGCTGCGGTACTCTTCGGGTAGCGCGTTGATGCTATCGCGCACCAGCGCCGCCGATTTCTCGACGCCGGCCTTCTCCTCGTCGGTCAGCGGCAGCTCGATGATCCGCTCGATGCCGTTCGCGCCCAGCTTGACGGGCACGCCGAAGAAGATGTCGTTGAGGCCGTACTCGCCCTGCATGTAGGCCGATGCGGGCAGGACGCGCTTCTTGTCCTTCAAGATCGCCTCGACCATCTGGACGGTCGCCGCTGATGGCGCGTAGTAGGCGCTGCCGGTCTTGAGCAGCTGGACGATCTCGCCGCCGCCTTTCTTGGTGCGCTCGACGATCGCGTGCAGCCGCTCCTGCGAGATGAACTCGGTGACGGGAATGCCGGAGATCGTGGTGTAGCGCGGCAGCGGGACCATCTCGTCGCCGTGGCCGCCCATCAGCATCGCCTGTACGTCCTCCACCGACACGCCCGCCTCCTGCGCCAGGAAGGTCCGGTAGCGCCCGGCATCCAGCACGCCGCCCTGGCCCATCACGCGCTCACGCGGAAAGCCCGAAACTTTGTAGGCCAGGTAGGCCATCGTGTCCATCGGGTTGTTGACGACGATGATGTGAGCGTTGGGCGAGGTCTTGACCACTTTCTCGATGTTGCTTGAAGTGATCTCGGCGTTGACTTTGAGCAGATCCTCGCGGCTCATGCCCGGCTTGCGCGGCGCTCCCGATGTCAGGATCACGACGTCGGAGTTGTTGGTTTCTTCGTAGCCGTTGGTGCCGACGATGCTAATGTCGAAGCCTTCGATCGGCCCCGCTTCGAGCAGATCCAGGCCCTTGCCCTGCGGAATCCCCTCGACAATATCGACCAGCACGACATCGGCTAGCTCTTTTGATGCAATCCAATGGGCACAGGTCGAGCCGACAAAGCCCGCCCCGATGATTGTCACTTTCTTACGCATACGAAAACTCCTTCCTTCGGTTGGCCTGGCTATTCTAGCATACGTTATCAGACGGAGAGCGGAAAAACCGGGAACAACGAGCAACCATGCGTGTACTGTTCTTCACGTTTCGAGCTTTGCGTTTCGAGTTCAGGCCCTCACCCTGGACCGGGCGCCCATGCCCACAGGGCACCCGCAGGCACCCGGTTCTTGGTTCTTAAAACTCCGTCGCGCTGCTGAAGTTGAACGCGCCGATCTTGAGCGCCGGAGCGCGGCAACTCGCGCCCGTGAAATCGCGATCCAGCACCGTCTCGCGGCTAATGTCCTGCACGCCGCGCAGCGCTTCGAGCACGCTCTGAGTGAAGCGCAGGTTGTGGATCGGACCCGCGATCTCGCCGTTCTCGATCAGAAACGTGCCGTCGCGCGTCATGCCCGTGAGCAGCGATTGCTTGGGATGGACGATGTTGACGTAGTGGAAGCGCGTGACGTACACGCCGCGCTCGATGCCCTTGATCAGCGCTGCCTTGGGCGTGCCGCCGGGCTTGAGAAACAGATTCAGCGCCAGCGGGCCGAAGCTGTTGGGCGCGGCCAGCGCATGGCCGGTCGAGCGCGTGTGGTCTTTGGCCGCCGTCTGGGTGTCGTACACCACGCCCGTGCTGATGCCTTTTTTGATCAACTGGACCGGCTGCTTGGGCACGCCCTCGTAGTCGAAGGGCAGCGGCAAGCCCGTGGGATCGGAGCCGTCGTCGTAGATCGTCACCAGCGACGCAGCCTGCTGCGCGCCTATTTCCAGCGGCGAGCGCCCTTCTTGCAGCGCCAGCGCGCCAAAGCCGATCATATTCAGGTAGGCCATCATCTCGGCTACCGCGTACGGCTCCAGCACCACGGGATAGATCCCCGGCGCGAGCGGCTGCGGATTGCGCGAGCGGATCGCTTTGTCGCATGCCTCGCGTCCGATCGCCTCGGCGTCGATCTCGTCGCTGTCGCGGCTGGTGGCGGCAGCCCAGCCCGACGCCTCGCCCATGACGACGGTGCTGATCTGCGCATACGTGCCGGGATGGTAGGCCCACACGCCCAGCGAGTTGGCGACGGCAAGCTCCCGCGTGGTCGTCGAGTAGGCTCCGGCGGCGATCAAGCCCTGAGCCTCGGCCAGCCGAATGATCGTCGCGACATCGTCGGCGCGGCGCTGCGGCGTGCAGGCTGCGGTGATCTGGCTCCAGCCCTCGACCGGCGTGATCGGCTGGGGCCTGGGCAGCGACGTAAAATCGGGGTTGGGCGGCTGGTGCATGGCGATCTCCACGGCGGCCTCCAGCGCGCGCTGAAGGCTGTCCTCCGCCGGCTCGTTTGTCACCGCGACGCCGATCTGCTGGCCGATCACGGCGCGAATGCGAATCTGCGCGTTCGTCTCCGAAACATGCTGATGGATTTCGTTGTTGGCGAAGCGGGTAAGCTGCTCCGCGCCCGCGATGACGACGACCTCGGTCTGATCGGCGGGCGACGCTGAGAGCACGCGATCCGTTATGCGGCGGATGGCATCAGAGCCAATCATGGTTGCAATCCTTTCACCATGCGGATACCAGCATGATAGCAGAGCGGAGAACAAAGAACAAAGAACGAAGGGGTGAGCAACGGAACAAAGAAACTCGTAACTTGAAACTTGGAACTTGAAACTTGGAACTTAGGAAGCTGGCATATTTTCTGCTATACGTCTACATACCTTTTTCGCTCACGTCCGACCAGGAGGTTAAATATGCAACAAGAGCCATATGATCGTCGCGTCGTGCAGGAAGAGATCGTGCAGACGCCGGAGGGAGCAGACGCGACCAGGGTTGAGCAGCGGATGCATATCGATCCGACGCCCGCCGAGCGCCAGCTTGGCACGCTCTATCGCGCGAAGCAGGTGGTCTGGTTTATCACAGGGCTGATCGTCGCGCTGATCGGGCTGCGCTTTTTGCTGCTGCTGATGGGCGCGAATGTCGATACCGGCTTTGGCGCGCTGATCCTGGGCGTGACACAGCCGTTCGTCGCGCCATTCTTGCCGCTCTTCAACGAGCAGGGCGCGCGCGTCGAGTTCTCCGACCTGATCGCCATCGCGGTCTATCTGCTGATCGGCTGGGGCGTGAGCAAGCTGCTTGAGATTACACTCGCGCCACGAACACCACCCGCCGGCTACTAGACGCCTTCCGCAGACGGGCCACAGGCGGGCGATCGTTCCGTCTGCGGCCCTTTATTTCTGCAACCCATGCTATAATCTCTTAAAGGAGGATGGCTATGGCACAGCCACAGCTCGACGTTGACCATTTCCGCCGCCGCTTAGAAGATATGCGCCAATCGCTTCAGAATGAGCTGGCGAGCCTGGATGCCGAAACCGTCAATGTCGATCAATCGGATAGCTACGGGATCAAAAACCATCCTGCGGAAGACGCCACCGAACTCTTTACCCGCGAGCGCGGCCTGGCGATCGAGGCGCAGTTGCAGCGCGAGATTCAGCAGATCGACCACGCGCTGGAGCTGATGAACGCAGGCTCCTATGGCATCTGTGAGGTGGGCGGTGAGCCGATCCCGATCGAGCGGCTTGAGGCGCGGCCTCTGGCGACACTCTGTATTCAACACCAGCGTGAGCGCGATGAGCAGGAGGGCGGGACGACTCGCACGGTGGGCTAGCCGCGCGCATGTTTGCACGCTGGACGTTGGTGTAACGCTACTATGAATCAACACTATGTGCTTGGACGGCGGCTGATGATCCCTGCGGTCATTGCCGCCGTTGTCCTTCTCGTCGATCAGTTGAGCAAAGCCTGGGTGCTGCGCACCTGGCCGCAGCCCTACACCGGCGATCTGCCGATCATCGATAACTGGCTGGAGCTGACGTATATCCAGAACACGGGCGTGGCCTTTGGCCTGTTCAGCGGCGTGCCCCAGCTCTTCACGATCACTTCGATCGTGATCGTCGCGGTGGCGATCCATTTTTATCTCAAGCATGTGCCCGAAGATCACGGCTGGCTGGCGCTGAGCCTGGGCCTGATCGTCGGCGGCGCGCTCGGCAATGTCGTCGATCGGATTCGTTTCGGCTACGTCGTCGATTTCATCAAGACGTTCGATGGCCGCTTTCCAGTCTTCAATGTCGCCGACTCATGTATTGTGGTCGGCGTGTTTGTGATGGCAATCTTTTTGGCGCAATCCGAAGATCGCTCGCCTCCGCCACGGGTCGCGCCGACGATCGAGGCCGAAGATGGGCGCTGAGCTTGAGCCGCTGTATCTGGTTGCCGGGCCGGAGCATGCCAGCATCCGGCTCGATCGCTATCTGGCACAGGTGTTGCCCGATACGTCGCGCTCGTACGTCCAGCAGTTGATCGGCGACGCGCATGTTCGCGTCAACGGCAAGGTGGTCAAGCCGAGCTACGCGGTGCAGCCCGCCGACGAGATCAGCGTGACGCTGCCGCTGCCGCAGCCGACCGACATCGTCGCCGAAAATATTCCGCTGACGATCATCTACGAGGACGCCGACCTGCTGGTCGTCGACAAACCGGCGGGCATGGTGGTGCATCCCGCGCCCGGCCACGCGACGGGTACGCTGGTCAATGCACTGCTCTACCACTACCCGACGATGCAGATCGGCGACGATCTGCGGCCTGGCATCGTCCATCGCATCGACCGCGACACGTCGGGGTTGCTGGTCGTCGCCAAGAACGATCGCGCCAAGACGCATCTCCAAAACCAGCAGCAGGCGCGGCAGATGCTCAAGATCTATCTGGCGCTGATCGAAGGACACTTCAAGGAGCCGCAGGGCGCGATCGACGCGCCGATCGATCGGCATCCCACCGATCGGCTGCGCATGGCGATCGTCCAGAGCGGACGCCCGGCGCGCACGCACTACCGCACCTGCGATATCCTCGGCCCCTACAGTCTGATCGAGGCCAAGCTGGAAACCGGACGCACCCACCAGATTCGCGTGCATTTCACCCACAAGCATCATCCCGTCGTCGGCGATCCGCTCTACGGCTCGCGCCGGGGCACGCAGCAGCTTGGCCTGAAGCGCCAGTTTCTCCACGCGCATCGGCTGGGCTTTACCCGCCTGGACGGCCAGTGGATCGAGTGTGTGTCGCCGCTCCCCGCCGATCTGCAAACGGTCCTCGATCAGCTTCACGCACGCTACGGCAGCGGCACGAGCGACTCGTTCGATTCGGCCACGCCCTGGTGGCTGCCGCAGGACGATTGAACAAGGGAACAAAGGAACAAAAGCACAAAGGACCGAGGGATCAGGGGTCACGGGCCAGGGATCGGGGAAATGAACTCGAAACTTGAAACTCGAAACCTGGAACCTGAAACTTCCTCCGCTACTCGGCTGTTTTACGCGGCGGCTCGTCCCAGGGGATCGTGGTGGCGCGCTGGATCGAGCGCTGGACGATCGTGTTTTCCAGCCAGGTGTCGAACTGATGTACCGCCGTCGATGCGCGCGAGAGCAGGCTGGCGATCACGATCGCCAGGGTCGACACGAGGCTGAGAAAGACCGAGATCGCTTCGATGAACTCGCTCTGCACCTGCGAGCCGATGTTGAGCCGATCGACGGCGACCAGCGCCAGGCTGAAGACCGAGAAGACCAGAAAGCCGACCGCGACGGCGATGAGCAGCACCATGAGGATGGTGATCGTTCCGGCCAGCAGGTTGGCGCGGCGGCGAAAGCCGGGGCTTACGTAGTCCGACGGCTGCCGCGAGGCGAAGAGCAGGTCGCGCCAGGTGCGCACCTGGCGAAAGAGATTGAAGTGGATCTGCTGCGCTGGTGTGCGCGCCGGACGGCCCTGCACCGCGACGCCCACCTGACTCCACTCGTTTGCCGTGGTCCATGCCTCTTTTTGCGCGTCCCACTTCCAGGCTTCGATGCTATGCCCGATCGCGCTGCAAAGCTCGTCGCTGAAAGCTTCGTTCAGCTCGGCCATGCGCTCCTGAATGCGCTGGAGCCGATGCGGACGGAGCAAGGCCTCGGCGGATTGTCGCCCGCTGAGAAACGCCGATTCGGCTGGCTGTGCCATGTACCAGTAGGTGTCGGCCATGCTGCCGCCGTAGGTCATAGCGCGTCCCAGCGCCGCCGACCGGACGTTGAGCTGAATCCAGGCGGTGCGGCTCCAGGCTTCGAGCGCGCCGTGAATCTGCTTTTTTTGCTCGGTGCTCAGCGCGGGCACCGTGTCGGCGGTGAAGTGGGCCAGATCCGCGATCTCCGGCGGCTGTAGCTTGAGCGCGGCGGATAGCTCAACGAGCTGGCGGTAGCTGACCTCAAGGCGCTGCGCGCCGCTGAGATCGCCGTTGGAGTACGAGAAGCGCGGCAGCTCGTGCGGATCGTTGCGCTTGCTGGCGTATTCGGGCTGGTAGACCCGCAGCCGCCCGAAGGTTTCGGCGACGGCCCAGCCGAGCCGCAGCGCGCGCTGGATCTCTTCGCTCGGATTGGACGGCGCTACAGGCGCTACAGGCTGCGCAGACGTGCTGCGGTGTTTCAGGCGGCGTCGACGGATCATAAGCTATCGATCAGGTTGCATCTTGCTGGTTGATGTTCTCATCGCGCATCGTCGCATACTTCCGAGATCGCGTCAATGGCACGGGATGCCATCGTTTGGGAGCCTTGCCAGACCCCGGCATAGCGGGCCATTAAACCAACAACGGCAGGCTTCCACCCCTGCCGTTGCACATCCTGACTCCCTGGTCCACCTAGCGGCCCGCTTGCTCGAAACGTCGGCTGACCTCGTCCCAGTTTACCACGTTCCACCAGGCCTGAAGATACTCAGGGCGGCGATTCTGGTACTTGAGATAGTAGGCGTGCTCCCACACGTCGAT